>JBIKYI010000045.1:0-10224 GCA_044355355.1 Limnothrix sp.
AATGGATAAGAATCGAGAACTTTATTTGATTTTTTCTTCGTTTTACCTTGCTATCTGAAAGGAATCCTCACAAATAAACAACAAAGGATCTGCGTACTAGTTTATTTAGGCTAATTTATCGTTGAGTTTTCCAGTAAGCACCCTTGCACCCATTCACTTTCACCATCTGCAAAAAACTCTTTTTTCCAAATGGGCGCATTGTGTTTGAGGGTGTCAATGCCAAATTTACAGGCGGCAAAGGCTTCGGCGCGGTGGGGACTGCCAACGCCAATTAAGACACTGATTTCACCGATGACTAACTTGCCGACACGGTGATGGATAATGACGCGGCTAACATCGCTCCATTGCTGACGAATTTGGTGGGCGATTTGCTGGAAAACAGCCTTTGCCATGGGTTCGTAGGCTTGATATTCGAGAAATTTGACGGCTTTACCTTCTGTTTGGTTCCGGACTGTGCCACTCATGACGACGATCGCCCCATTTTGAGGGGCTTCACAACGGTGGTAAAGCTCATCCAGAGATAAGGGAGCAATGGTGATGGCAAAATGATCGTCGGGGTAGGTCGGTACTTGCATGGGGTCTTTCAACATGGGCTTATGTTAGTCTAATGGACGGTTCTTTTTGGATGCAAAATCTTCTCCTATGTCGCTGCAATTACGTGTTTATGTCCCTGATCATCCCCTCGTCAAACATTGGTTGGCGATCGCCAGGGATAAAAACACACCAACTCCGCTTTTCAAGACAGCGATGAAAGAACTCAGTAAGTGGCTTACCTATGAAGCCAGTCGCTATTGGTTGCCCACCCTAGAAGCCGCCGTCGAAACGCCCCTTGCCCCCGCCGCCGTCACCCTCATTCATCCCCAGGCAGAGATTATTGCGATCCCCATCCTCCGGGCAGGTCTAACTCTCATGGAAGGCGCTCAGGAAGTAATTACCACTAGTTCCGTTTACCACCTCGGCTACAAACGCAACGAAGAAACCCTTGCTCCATACTGTTATCTCAATAACTTACCCGAAAAATTTGCGACGGATGCCCGTGTCTTGCTCCTGGATCCGATGTTGGCAACGGGGGGCACGATGATGGCAGCCATGACGGAAATTACCCAGCGGGGCATCGACCCGAATAATGTTCGTATTGTCTCAGTGGTGGCAGCCCCCCCAGCCTTACAAGCATTGAGTCAAACCTATGCTGGCTTACAGGTTTACACTGCCATTATTGACCCAGAATTAAACACTCAAAGTTATATTGTCCCTGGTTTGGGTGATGCAGGCGATCGCGCCTTTGGGACTCACTAAGACATTCCTAAGGACAAAATAACCACCCCAATGCTTCTCAAAAATTGTCCCCTGCCAGCTTGACGAAAACCCAAACAAAATCCTTGGCGAAAACTTTGTAAATATCCCTATGCAAGAGCGATCCCAACCGTTAAGCTGGAGAGAATAAAGAGGAAAATCACGGGTTAAGTGTTATGAGTCAACGCGATGGATTTGGCAGCGGTTTTCTGCTTGGTGCATTATTTGGTGGGATTGTCGGGGGAGTAGCCGGGGCGATCGCCGCCTCCCAGATCAAAGGAAAAAAGGGTAAAAACAAAGAACTCTCCGAGGACTCCGAATGGCTCGACGATGAACAGCCATTGCACTACAACACCGAAGAAAATATGGAACTCGCACGTCGCCGTCTAGAAAACAAAATTGCCCAACTCAACGGGGCGATCGACGATGTACGCCAACAAATGTCCGTCATCCATTCCCCTAACGGTCAAGATCCCAGCTAAAGATTACTTATTGGTCTTTGTTTTGTGCGTGATGGGTTTGTTTTGGGTTTGCTTAATGATTGATGAATTAATCACAAGTTAATTGTTGATAACCGAACCAACCCAAGCAAAATAATCGGTTAGAATCTTAGCCATATTAATATTTTTCAATGGTTCTTCGTTTATGGATGGCGCACAACTGCTACAGGACAGCCTAGGCAACTTTGTCCAAATTTACATTCTTCTGCTGATCGTCCGCATTCTGTTGAGTTGGTTCCAAACCGCAGATTGGGCAATGCAGATCATGGGTTTCCTCGCTCCAGTAACCGATCCATATTTGAACTTCTTCCGTTCCTTTATTCCCCCCCTCGGTGGCATTGATCTCTCACCCATCGTGGCAATCTTTTTACTCCTGGCAGTCGGTGGCGCTCTCGGCAGCACGATTTTCTAGACCTAGACTCGACATGACATCGACCTTAGAGACGCTCTGAGAGACGTTAAATCCAAGGATTTAGCTCTCAGGATTTGGGAATTTCAGCATAATGTCTTAACTTTGCTCCCGTCGTACATCGGGCTGCCCAATGCGCAAAAAATTTAGTTACTATAGTCCTCTGAATGTGAGGAAGGGGTTTAGTTGTAATACACTAAATCCCTTTTTTTGTGTCTTCCTTATTGTTGTTGTCACTGTTTTTGTATCCCAGTCATCAGGCGATCGCCAGAGAACCGCTACCATAATAAAAAGGACATTTTTAACCCCAGAATCTATGGATGCCTTCAGCCCTTACCCCCCCGAATGGATCCAAAAAGCGACCCATGCCATCAGCTTTTGTTGCCCTAACTGCCAAGAATCCCCCCTAGAAGCCAAACGCGCTTGGCTCAACCGTTACGCCCCCGTCACCGACGATCTGCACCGTAGACGCTGGCAAGAATTTTATGAATGTCAATGCGAAACCGTCTGGTGGGCATGGAGTAGCGATCGCCCCCCATCCCCCTACCAAAGGGACGAAGACGAATTTCGGCGCGGACTGTACTAAAACGAAACCCTTGCCCTGGGATACCCCTTCCCATGATAATGTTGGCTACCCATAACCTTTGGGTAGAAAACACCGACAAACCATCATGCAATTTTCAAAAATTCTCATCGCCAATCGCGGAGAAGTCGCACTACGGATTATCCATACCTGCCAAGAACTCGGCATCGCCACAGTCGCCGTCCATTCAACCGTAGATCGTCATGCCCTCCATGTGCAGCTTGCCGATGAGAGCATTTGCATTGGTCCCCCCCAGAGCAGCAAGAGCTATCTCAACATCCCCAACATCATTGCCGCCGCCCTCAGCAGCAACGCCGATGCCATCCATCCCGGCTATGGTTTCCTCGCTGAAAACGCCAAATTTGCCGAAATTTGCGCCGATCATCAAATTACCTTTATCGGTCCCTCCCCCGAAGCCATGATTGCCATGGGGGATAAATCCACCGCAAAAAAAACCATGCAACGGGCAAATGTGCCCACCGTCCCCGGTAGCGTTGGACTGGTCACCAGCGAAGAAGATGCCCTACGCATTGCCCAGGATATTGGTTACCCCGTCATGATTAAGGCAACTGCTGGAGGGGGAGGAAGAGGTATGCGCCTAGCCCCCAATGCCGATGAATTGCCACGTCTATACCGTGCCGCCCAGGGAGAAGCTGAAGCTGCCTTTGGGAATGGTGGTGTGTATATCGAGAAATTTATTGAACGTCCTCGGCACATTGAATTTCAGTTGATCGCCGATCAATATGGCAATGTGGTGCACCTTGGGGAACGGGATTGTTCCATTCAGCGCCGCCACCAAAAATTACTGGAGGAAGCTCCCAGTGCGATTTTGACCCCGAAGCTCCGCAAACGAATGGGGGATGCGGCGGTTAAAGCGGCTAAGTCCATCGATTATGTCGGGGCGGGTACGGTGGAATTTTTGGTGGATAAGCATGGTGATTTCTACTTTATGGAGATGAACACCCGGATTCAGGTGGAACATCCCGTCACGGAGATGGTCACGGGTTTGGATCTGATTGCAGAACAAATTAAAGTGGCTCAGGGCGATCGCCTCAGTTTTGCCCAAAAAGACATCGAGTTACGGGGACATTCCATCGAATGTCGCATTAATGCCGAGGATCCAGACCATGATTTTCGACCCACTCCAGGCAAAATTAGCGGTTACCTTCCCCCCGGTGGTCCCGGTGTGCGCATGGATTCCCACGTTTACACCGACTACGAAATCTCCCCCTATTATGATTCGCTGATCGGCAAATTAATCGTTTGGGCACCGGATCGAGATCTCGCCATTCGCCGCATGAAACGTGCCCTCAGGGAATGTGCGATCACAGGGGTTTCAACCACCATCGGTTTTCACCAAAAAATTCTCAATCATCCCGCCTTTTTGAGTGCAGATATTGACACCAATTTTATTCAGGAACATATGATGTAGGGCAAGGGCATTGCCCAGCAGGGAAAAGCTAAGATACGTTATCCTTTTTGTGGTTTAGTCAGTAGGAAATCGGGAAAAAAATGATGACTTGGTTATTGATTAGCAATGTTGTCCTAAATCTTTTGTTGGGGGCAATGACCTTATTTTTTATCTTTCGGATTGTGCTGACTTGGTATCCCCAGGCGGAACTCACGAAGTTTCCTTTTAGTTTGGTGGTAATTCCCACGGAACCGCTCCTTGCGCCTACCCGTAAGGTGATCCCGCCCCTGGGTGGTATTGATATTTCGCCAGTGATTTGGGTCGGCATTGTGACCCTTTTGCGGGAAATTTTGTTTGGGCAGCAGGGACTAATTGTGATGTTATTGCGTTAGGGATTGGGTTGAATTTGCCTAAATTAGGTGGTTTGTAGTGGAACCTGTTGGGGAAATTTACGTCTTGCAGGGTGATGTGAGCAGGGAAGAAATTAATTAATTAATAATGATGCGTCAAATTTTTACGACTACGATTTTAGGGACTTTGAGTGCTTGCTTGGCGATCGCCCCAGTTTTTGCCCAAGCAGCTCCGAAACAAGCGGTTTTCGAAAGTGTTAGCCTCAGCTCAGGATTTAAGCCGGATCCCCAAATTTTACAGGGGGTCAGCGGTGGTGACAAACCTGCCCGAAACCAAATCTCTCTGAGCCAGACCCCGACGGGTGCTTGCGTTGGTTTTATCGATGCCTCCCCAGATCATCAAATTAAGCTCACCAGCTTTTTTTCCTACCTGAAACTCAGTGTCGAAAGTCAGGGAGATACTGTATTGGTCATCCAAGGCCCAGGGGGGACTTGGTGTAATGATGATTCCAACAGCCAAAATCCAGTGATCGCTGGGGAATGGAAGGCGGGTCTATACAAAGTTTGGGTGGGTTCCCGCAATGTTGGGGAATTTTATCCCTATGTTTTAAAGCTAACCCAAGTGCAGTAATGACAGTCATGGATCTCCCGGATCTCTGGACGGGCTAATGGGGGATAATAAAAACATCTTATTGATGTTGCACTAGAGAAAAATTGTGGCTATCGGAATTGGTTTACTTGGCTTAGGAACTGTTGGGGCTGGCACGGCTGATATTTTGTTATCGCCCCAGGGTCGCCATCCGCTTTTAGGGGAAGTTGTGCTACGGAAGGCGGGGGTGCGCTCTCTGGATAAGCCTCGCCAAATTAATTTACCGGAGGGCTGTCTGACGACGGATCTCCAGGGTATTGTGACGGATCCTGACATTGATATTGTGGTGGAGTTGCTGGGCGGTTTGGAACCTTCGCGCACTCTGATTTTGACGGCGATCGCCAATGGTAAGCATATTGTCACTGCGAATAAAGCTGTGATTGCCAAATACGGCGAAGAAATTTTTACTGCGGCGAATAAAGCCGGGGTCTATGTACTCCTGGAGGCGGCGGTTGGGGGCGGCATTCCCATCATTAAACCCCTGAAACAGTCCCTCAGCGTGAACCGTATCAGTCGAGTGATCGGTATTATCAACGGTACGACCAACTACATCTTGACCCAGATGACCCAACATGGGGCGGATTTTGCGGAGGTGCTCAAGGAAGCCCAGGATCTCGGCTATGCGGAGGCGGATCCCTCTGCTGATGTGGATGGTGGCGATGCGGCGGATAAAATTGCCATTCTGGCATCCCTCGCCTTTGGTGGCAGGATTAAACGGGAAGACGTTTATTGTGAAGGGATCCGGACGGTTAGTGCTGCGGATATTAGTTTTGCTGCAAAATTGGGTTTTGTGATCAAACTTTTGGCGATCGCCGAGCGACCCGATCTAGAAGAAGATTCCCTCCAATTGCGCGTCCATCCGACCCTTGTACCCATCGATCACCCCCTAGCGAATGTGAACGGTGTCTTCAATGCCATCCTCGTGGAGGGGGAACCCCTGGGACAGGTAATGCTCTATGGTCCCGGCGCAGGCGCAGGTGCAACGGCAAGTGCAGTCGTTTCGGATATCGTCCATGTGGTAGGTCTACTCCACACGGATAAGGTCGTGCGGGAACAGAGCGAAAAAACGCTCAATCCATTGCTGGGCTGTAGCCATGAGCACTACAGTTCCGTATTGCCAATTGACACCCTTAGAACTCGTTTTTATGCCCGGTTCCTCTCCCGGGACTTACCAGGGGTGATTGGCGATCTTGGCACTCGTTTTGGTCAACACCAGGTGAGCTTAGAATCCGTTGTGCAGATTGGCTTAAAGGATGATTGTGCTGAAATTGTTGTGGTTACCCATGATGTCCATGAGGCAAATTTCCGGGAAGCGTTGCGAGAAATCGAAGGGCTAGAAGCGATTAAGGATGTCCCCAGTATTTTACGGGTGCTCTAGGTTAATTGCCGTTATAGTCATTCCCAATCAGTTGGGTAGGGGTTTACCATGGTAAACCCCTACGGGAAAAGCTTTTGATATTTTTAGGCGATCGCCGCCATAGCAAAGACTCACCTAAAACACATATTGAACGGAGAGGGGGGGATTCGAACCCCCGTTCGAGTCGCCCCGAAACCTGATTTCAAGTCAGGCGCATTCAACCGCTCTGCCACCTCTCCAGGAATGCCACGAGCAGAGATCATCATAGCGTAAATTTTCGCTGGGAATCTATGGCAAGTCGATAATTTTAAGAATATTTTTGTTGAGACTCTTTGGCGATCGCCAGACATCTAGAGACCGCCAAACACGCCCATCGCGTCCTAGAAAGCATCAATCAAAGCATTTAGCTCCTGGGACGCAACATCAGTATCAGGATGTGCCGCAATAAAAAAGATAAATCCCATTTCCGTTGTACAGCGAATCGTGACACTAATATCTAATATCTCAAATTCACCATAAACCCCTGATTCCAAAACTTGATAGTCATAACCGAGATCGCTAATGGCAGCCGTTGCTCTATGCATACATTGACTTTGGGACATCGTGGTGGATTGCCAAGTTGTCCAGATTTTTGCCGGAGCAGCCTGAACCACAGTGCTCAACGCGAGGCTGACTACACCAGCAAGAGATAAAGCGGATATGCTTTTCATGACGTATTACCTGCAATGGTACATTTGTGATGAGTATACAGAAAAATACGCAGCTACACAGCAATTTTATTTGCCTGAAAAGTCTTAAAAATACAGCGACAAACGATTGACTAACAGCTTGCTAAAAGCAAAAGAAGACTGAAGTAGCAGCGACTTCTCCCCTTCAATATAGCTGATATATCTGGCAAGATTGCAGGTCTACTTAAACTTATGCAGCATTTCAAAATGCTAACAAAAGACACATGCAAAACTGATGCAATCTGCAATGCTCTCTCAGGAATATTGCTTGATCTAACAAAATATTCAGCAACATATCAACCAACGGCAATCAACCCAAGATATAAAAAATCATTACAGTCTCCTCATCTGAACCAGCAGATCTACAGACAATAGAGGAACTGCTACGCCCCAAGAGAAAGCTCCCAAAAAAATGTTGCAACACGATGTGATTATTGTGGGCGGTGGACTTGCTGGTTCCCGCGCTGCCCTGGAAATTAAAAAGAAAAATCCGACTATTGATGTGGGATTGGTGGCAAAAACTCACCCGATCCGTTCCCACTCTGTTGCTGCCCAGGGGGGTATTGCTGCGAGTCTGCAAAATGTGGATCCAGAGGATAGCTGGGAAGCCCATGCTTTTGATACGGTCAAGGGTTCAGATTATCTCGCGGATCAGGATGCGGTGGAAATTTTAACGAAGGAAGCGCCTGATGTGATCATTGCCCTGGAACATATGGGCGTTCTATTTTCTCGGTTGGAGGATGGCAGGATTGCTCAACGTGCTTTTGGGGGGCATTCCCATAAGCGCACCTGTTATGCGGCGGATAAGACGGGGCACGCGATGTTGCATGAATTGGTGAATAATTTACGGCGCAACAATGTGCAGATCTACCAGGAATGGTATGTGATGGAACTGATTTTTGAGGAGAATCAGGCGAAGGGTTTGGTGATGTACCACATTGAAACGGGTCACCTGGAGGTGGTACGGGCAAAGGTGGTGATGTTCGCGACGGGTGGTTATGGTCGGGTGTTTAATACGACTTCGAATGATTTTGCTTCGACGGGGGACGGTTTGGCGATGACGGCGGCGGTGGGTCTGCCCCTGGAGGATATGGAGTTTGTGCAGTTCCATCCGACTGGTCTGTTTCCAGTGGGTGTGCTGATCTCGGAGGCGGTGCGGGGTGAGGGGGCTTATCTGCGCAATAGTGATGGCGATCGCTTTATGGAGAAATACGCGCCGAAACAGATGGAATTGGCTCCCAGAGATATTACTTCCCGGGCGATTACCCTAGAAATTCGGGCGGGTCGTGGTATTCACAAGGATGGGAGTGCTGGTGGTAATTTTGTCCATTTGGATCTGACCCACATGGGCAAGGAAAAAATTATGAGTCGTGTGCCCTTCTGTTGGGAGGAGGCGGAACGTTTGGTGGGGGTGGATGCGGTCAAAGAACCGATGCCTGTGCGTCCTACTGCGCATTATTCCATGGGGGGCATTCCGGTCAATACGGATGGTCGTGTGCGTAAAAATGCCACGGAACTGACGGAGGGATTTTTTGCGGCGGGGGAATGCGCCTGTGTGTCTGTCCATGGGGCAAACCGTTTGGGCAGTAATTCTCTGTTGGAATGTGTGGTCTATGGTCAGCGGACTGGGGCAAAGATTGCGGAATATCTGGGCGATCGCCCCCTGCCAGACATTGATGAAGAACAATACCTTGATGCTGCTAAAAATCGCATTGGTCAACTGCTAAATCAGTCCGGCACAATTCGCATCGCCGATCTGCGCCAACGATTTCAAGACACCATGAGTGAACATTGCGGTGTGTTTCGTACTGAAGAGGTCATGACCGAAGGTATGACCAAAATTCAGGCATTAAAAGCGAGTTACGACCACATTTTCCTCGACGATAAAGCGACCCATTGGAATACAGAATTGATCGAGGCGATGGAATTACAAAGTATTCTCCGGGTTGGTGAAGCAATCCTCACTTCTGCGCTAAACCGTAAAGAAAGTCGAGGTGCTCATTCCAGGGAAGATTTTCCCACTAGAGATGATCAAAATTTTCTTGTCCATACCCTCAGTTTTTGCGCAGATAAAGGTGTGAAAATCGAATATATGCCCGTCGTGGTGAATCGCTTTGAACCCAAAGAAAGGAAGTATTAAAAGCGAGCATTAAAAGCGTTAATTTCATAGTTGAATTGGCGCATGATTAAATCAATCAATTGGGTAAAATCAAGTTTTTTTGAAAGATTTGCTTATTTAGAATGATTCAAAATCGGTAATTGTGGATATTTTTGCTTTAGGGATGACAAGGCAGCGAAAAAGCAAGCTGGAGGGAGGATGGAGGCACTGTGAATTAAGCCATATCGAGTCAATCCCAAACTAAAATCACTGAAACGACCGTATTTTCTTCTGGTCTCGGGATAGGTTCTGACAAGATAATCTTTCAGTGAACGATGAGTCAAAGAAGCACCACCGAAGAGCGCCATGCCATAAGCTAAAACAACGAGCAGAAACAAGGCTAAAAAACGGTCTTGATTAACGCAAGCTTGTTCGAGATTGTAACCTCCCGTCTTGCAATCTTTAAACATCGTTTCAATACCCCAACGCTGCCGATAGAGTTTTAAAGTGAGGTTTAAATCAGGCAAACTCGTCAAGAGATACCAGGGGTCAGTCGTTTTCTTCCCTTGATAGCCTCTTTTCCAATAAACCGCTAAATTAAAATAGCCTATCTGCGCCATTTTATGACTGCATATCTGGTGATAAAAAGACTTATCAGCAACCTGAAAACCCTGTTGATTCAAGGCTTGATATTCCCCATGGGATAATTGGAGATAGTTATTTGCTTTTTGGCGGAGGATGAAGTCAACACCTTTTTCCTGTAACCATTTCCCCAGTTTGGCACTATGGAATTCCCTGTCACCGATAATCACCACCGACCGTCCTTTGAGTAATCGGAGGGTCGCC
>JBIKYI010000541.1:0-2749 GCA_044355355.1 Limnothrix sp.
ATCAAACCATTTCAGTTCATATTTGCCGGAATCAATAATTGATTTGAGCCGGACGTTAATTTGTTCAGCTGTTTCTTGTTTCATTTTTTAAAAATTGTTGTGAAAAATCATCAGGATCCTGTCCATCCAGGACAGCAACCAAGGTGTTTAAATTCAGTTTTAGGCATCGAGGTACTAAATCGGTTACGGCTTTGATTCCTGCCTTATCACCGTCTTGCATGAGTGTGATTGTATCGGTGTACTTCTTAATCTCTTGCAGATGCTTTTCATCTACAGCTGTACCACATGAAGCGATGGTATTGATCGCCCCGGCCTTGTGCATAGAGATGACATCAAAATAACCTTCCACCAGGTTGGCATTTTTTAATTCGCGGATTGCTTTACTTGCTTTATCAAGCCCAAACAACACCACAGATTTATGATAGAGAAAAGATTCACTAGGATTGATGTATTTAGGTTTTTCATCACCCAAGGAACGTGCACCAAAGCCGACCACCATGCCCATTCTATTACGGATAGGGATTGTAATTCGATTTCGATAGAAGTCGTAAGTATTACCTTCCTTGGTTCGAATGAGGCCCAATTCACCGGCAATATTGAACCAGTTTTTGGCAATGATTTTTTTGGTAAGGATTTTGTAAGAATCCGGAGCGAAGCCTATTTCCCAGAAATCGATATCCTCTTCAGTAAAACCGCGTTGGTTGAGATATGCCAGGGCGTCCGGATTTTCTTGAAGATTTTTTCTAAAAAATTGATTGGTAAATGCCAATACTTCAGCTGCGAGATCTTCCTTGTCTTTGCGCTCCTTGCGGGCCTCCTCCGAAAGTGAATCATCATATTTGATTTCGATATTGTGATCTTTGGCCAATTTTTCCAAGGTTTCATAAAACGAAAGCGATTCAATTTTTTGGACAAAAGCGATTCCATCACCGGCCTCTCCACAGCCAAAACATTTGAATATCCCCCTTGGTGGGGTTACACGAAAGGAGGGCGTCTGCTCTTCATGGAACGGACAGCAAGCTGCGTACTTGGTCAGCTTAACATATCGCCCAACAACCTGGTCGATAGGCAAATCCCGAATGGCTTGTATGGTTGTATCAGAAATCAAGGGATTGTTGTTTAGCGGTTTCGATATGGATAAAAACGTTTGGGAAATTCTGTTCTAGGAACACAAAACTTTTATCAAGTTCAGATTCCATTTTTTTGCATCGCATTTTTACGGAATCATAGCGAGTCTGGAAGTATAATGTCTGCTCCATACGAAGTGCTTTAATCAGAGCAAGGAAGTTCGGCTGCCATTCATAGAAGGTTGGAGTTTGAGGATTGAACAAACGGATTTGTTGGTCAACCTTCTTTTCCAAGACTTTTGCCTGAGACATCGCATTTTCAGCGCCAATTCTCCCACGAAGGAAGAAGTCCTGTTGGCATCCGTGCATTTTACGCACTAGCTTCACAAAGCTGTGGAATTGATGGATTGTCATAATTGGGAGGAATTTGATTGAAGAAAAGTTTCGATTGATTGAATGCTGTATAGGTATTTTTTACCCACTTTGGTTGCAATGATTTTCGATTCATCGCGCAACTTGTGTAAAGTTTTGTCAGACTTTAGGCCAAGCATTTCTTTGGCAATAGATGGCTCGACAAAATCTGCTTTCTTAGGTTGCCGGTTGAACCCCATTACTTTCAATGTCTGGTCAATGCGGTTCATGGTCGCGATCATATGCAACCATTGTTCGTGGGGGATGGTTACAAACTTGCTCATGCTTTAGATAATACTTTACTTCTATCGTCAATTCGGCTGCGGTAGAACTCTATCAATTTAATAGCAGTGGGTACTTTTTTCGCATGGCCTGACAAATACCGCCATTGTGTTGCACGGCCAATTTTTAGCTGATATAACGCCTCGGAGATATCATCTGCGTTTACGTTAATCTTTAATTCCTTAAGGATTGTCGTACTTTCTTTGAGTTGCGACTGGGTAATTTGATGTGTTTTAGATTTCATTTTGAAATAAAATGTTATACTTTTGGAACGAAATAATACACAAATGAAATACAATAGTGAGTAAAAAATACTCATTATAGTGAGTAAAATATACACACATTAATAACATTACACCAAAATGACACCTAAGGAATTACGAAAAAACAGACAAGCTTTAGGGCTAACTGTTGTTAAACTAGCAGAAATGATAGGGGTTTCAAGAGAATCTATTACCAAATGGGAATCAGATACCAAACCATTATTACCTCGAAATGCTAAACTGGTAGAAATGGCTTTTGATAGGGTAAAAAATACACAATCTACAAAGGATTCTATTTTGTCCAAGGCACATGAAATTCAATCCCAATTAGAATCCGAGGGAATGACAAATCAGGCATCGCCGAATTTATCTAATCAGCAAATGAGTATTGCACTCATGAGTACCGCCTCAACTTCTTCCGCCTCGCTTGAGTTGCTTTGTGAAGTTCTTTCGATTGTTGCGAATACTCCGTTGGCTCAGGTAAGGGAGAGAGCAAAGTCAATAACACAAGAAAAGGGATTGAAGCTGTCTTATGTTTTGGATGTGATGACTTAGAGGATAATGGTGTTTTCATAATGACATTTTAGTTCTAAACGAATTTAACAAATCTGAAATTGCCACGAACCAACAAATCTGTAAAAGAAAATAAAAACACGAAAAAAAACCAAAGTGCTTAACCAAATGGAGTAGTGATATTGAGAATCAATGAATTGAGGCGTCATTCTG
>JBIKYI010000542.1:0-2740 GCA_044355355.1 Limnothrix sp.
GGAAAATTTATGGATAATGAACTGACTAAATATCGGATGCTCTGCACGCTCACTTTCGGTGACATTTATGGTCAAATTATTGTGTGGTTGATTGTCATCTTTTTGAGTTTGGCAAGTACTCTGGCTCTATGGAGTGCGACGCGTCAGGTGTATGCGCTGGCAACGGTGGGCTTGGTGGTGATTTTGTCTCTACCGTTTTTGCTATTCGCTTTCGTG
The DNA here is from genome assembly GCA_044355355.1 of Limnothrix sp. Lineage (GTDB taxonomy): Bacteria > Cyanobacteriota > Cyanobacteriia > Cyanobacteriales > MRBY01 > MRBY01. The sequence goes on from JBIKYI010000542.1 coordinate 217, forward strand.
ACGACGCTGCTTAATCACATTGAGTTTGTCCCCATGGAGGCGATGGAATCTTCTAAATCTTCGACTTCCCGACGGGAGATCGCCAACAAACCAGCGACCTCCAGCACCTAATTCGCCGAGTGTAATGACTCGCCCAATCAAAACAATACGGTAGATATGATTGATTCCGAAGGACGCTCATCTCTACCGTTTTTTGTAGCATCGTTTAGTTTAGTTGCACCTTCAACATAGACCCACCTGCCACGGGGATTAATGTTGAATCCGACCCGGTTCGCTATGCCTAGCGCAGGGAATACTGCCGATGTAGCTCCGACATCATTGCCGAACTCTCTTGAAAATACTTGCTCAGGCGCAATTGATTTCCCTGGGGATTCCAGTGGACTTGATCAAAAATATGGGACAACAAACAAAGACCCCGCCCACATTCCTGCTCCTCTGGGGGCAAAAGATAGTCATCGAGGCGACAACATTGATCTTCTCGGCTAAAACCTTGCCCTTGATCGGTGATAATCCAGGAACATTGCTCTGTGCTCATATAGAAATGCACGACAACTTTCTTGGTGGGATCAAGGGAGTTACCGTGCTTAGCTGCGTTGACTAATGCTTCCTGTAGTCCGAGGCGGACTTCGTATTGCCAATCCTGGGGGATGCGATCAATCAGTAGATCCAAAATCGGTTGAAGGTACAGTGTGGAGGCAAAACTGAGGGTACTCCAATGGGACTTTGGGGGTGGCATAGAAATCGCAATCACTGTTAATGCTCCTTTCCGGAATTAAGACTGGTGACGGGTACTTACGGGGTCAGAAAGTTATTGTTGTCGATTGTTGATAAAACTTTTACATTACAAACCTTTGATGATGTTGGTTACATCTTGGTTACTGGGTAAGTAGGCGATATGTAGTGAATGCCGAACGATTCTATCGTGATTAAATGATTCATATGGTTCTCATTATACAAAAAAAATCACTTCGTCACCATTTCTAGGAGAACGGCACATTCGACGTGGGGGGTTTGGGGGAAGAAGTCGGCGGGCTGAATCCATTGGATGGCATAGGTTTCATCTTCGCAAAGAATTTTTAGATCGCGGGCGAGGGTGGCAGGATTGCAGCTAATGTAAACAATTTGTCTAGGTCTGGATTGCCGTAGGGCTTCCATGACGCGGCGATCGCAACCTTTGCGGGGGGGATCGATCAGGATAATGTCGGCATCGACTTCGAGATCGGGGAGGGTTTCTTCCACTGCGCCGATGAGGAATTCGACGTTATGGATTTGATTGGTGTCGGCGTTTTCCCAGGCCTGTTGGACGGAGATGGCATGGCTTTCGATGCCGATAACTTGTTTAACTTTTTGGGCGAGGGGCAGGGTGAATGTCCCGACACCGCAGTAGGCATCGATGAGAGTTTCGTGTCCTTGGGGTTGGAGGCGATCGATGATTTTTTGGAGGAGTTGTTCGGCGACGGGGGTATTGACTTGGAAGAAGGTTTCGGGGGCGAGGGTCAGGGTCAGTCCGCTAAATTTTTCGGTGAGATAATCTTGTCCGGCGATCGCCTGGGTGTGGCGACCCCAAATCATATTGCCGGGGCGGGGATTGACGTTGAGACAAACGCCGACGAGATCGGGGTAACGGTCAAGCCATTCCTCTGCCTGGATGTCGAGTTCTGGCAGTTCGCTGCTGGTGCTGATGAGGGTGAGCAGCATTTCTCCGGTGTGGTAACCAATGCGGAGGGCGAGGTGGCGCAGTTTACCCTGGTGTTTGACTTCGTTATAAATCGACCAACCGCGATCGCCAATATCTTTTTTCACCTCGGCGAGTAGGGGATTGAGGCGGGGATCCTGGATGGGGCATTGGTTGAGGTTGACCAGTTGATGACTGCCCTTGCGGTAATAGCCTGCCTGCAATTGTCCGGTGCTGGAACGTCCGAAGGGGTAGGTGACTTTGTTGCGGTAACCTAAGCCTTCCGGGGCGTGCAAAATCGGTTCGATGTGCAGATCCTGAAAACCGCCGATCCGCTGTAGTGCCTGGGCAACTTCCTGGGTTTTAATTTGGTGCTGCAGGGATTCGTTGAGCTGTAGCCATTGGCAACCGCCGCATTTATCCGCCACGATGCATGGGGGACGACGGCGATCGCCCGAAGGGTCAATAATCCGCTGTAATTTACCGAGGGCATATTGGCGTTTAAGCTCGGTAATGCGCACTTCCAGGCGATCGCCCGGCACAGTATCCGGCACAAACACCACCCGCTCATCATACCGACCGACCCCTGCCCCCTGGCTATTGAGATCATGAATTTCGAGTTCGATCAAATCACCCTGTCGCATATCCTTGCCCCCAAGCAAACTATTGGCATGTTATTTTGCACGTTAATCCTTGCACATTAAATCTTCGCAAGTGCTCACTGCCCATCATCTCAAGCTGTAACTATTGTCTATTCATCTGGTATCTATTCATCTGGAGTATGACCAAGATAGCGCAGTGCCATAATTGTAATGTCATCGGATTGCGGCAACTGCTGTGTAAAGATTT
>JBIKYI010000068.1:0-8802 GCA_044355355.1 Limnothrix sp.
CCGTCTGACCTTGCGTTAAAATCAGATACTAGAACAAATTCAGACAAAAACACCTCAAAACAGTAACCCAGTCCGGTTACCACTGAGATCCGTCAGAAAAACCTATGAACTCACCGATCCAAGCCGTCCAAGCTCCCTATCGTGGTGGTGGTGGTGGAAACTACCGAACCCCACCACCAGACCTACCATCCCTTCTCCTCAAAGAACGGATTGTGTACCTCGGTTTACCCCTTGTCTCCAGCGACGAATACAAGGATCAAATCGGTGTAGATGTAACAGAACTGATCATCGCCCAACTGCTATTCCTCCAGTTTGACGATCCCGACAAACCCATCTTCATGTACATCAACTCCACCGGAACCTCTTGGTATGGCGGTGACTCCATTGGCTTCGAAACAGAAGCCTTTGCCATCTGCGACACCCTAAACTACATCACCCCTCCGGTGCATACCATCTGCCTGGGTCAAGCCATGGGAACCGCCGCCATGATCCTTGCCGCCGGAACAAAAGGTTGTCGAGCCAGCCTGCCCCACTCCACCATCATCCTGCACCAAGCCCGTCAAGGAGCACAGGGACAAGCCTCCGACATCCAGATCCGCGCCAAAGAAGTCATTGGCAACAAGCGGACAATCCTGGAGATGATGTCAAAATACACAGGTCAGACCACAGAAAAACTAGAAAAAGACACTGACCGGATGTTCTATATGACACCAGAAATGGCACTCGAATACGGCATCATCGATAAAGTCCTCGAAAGCTCCCAGGATTTGCCGAAACCCGTCCCGGCTCTCTCCTAGAGCCAAGCCTGATGTTCATTTGTTTGATTAACATCTGTTTTATTAATTCGTTCAGATCAAGGTAAAGAAAGCCCATGCCTATTGGTGTTCCCAAAGTTCCGTATCAAATGCCCGGTCAGCCCTATTCTGACTGGATTAATATCTACGATCGCCTATATCGTGAGCGAATTATTTTCCTCGGTCGCGGAGTAAATGATGCCTTGGCAAACCAAATTATTGCCATCATGCTCTACTTAGATTCAGAAGACCCGACTAAGCCCATTTATCTGTACATCAACTCCCCCGGCGGCTCCGTCACAGCAGGTCTCGCGATCTACGACACCATGAAGCACATCAAAGCCGAGGTGGTGACAATCTGTGTTGGTCTAGCGGCTTCTATGGGTGCGTTTTTGTTGTCTGCGGGCACGAAAGGTAAACGATTAGCTTTACCCCATTCGCGGATTATGATTCACCAACCCCTCGGTGGCACAAGAGGTCAGGCGACGGACATCCAGATTGAAGCAAAAGAGATCATTCGCATCAAGCGTCAACTCAATGAACTGATGGCTGTCCATTCGGGTCAAACCGTCGAGCAGATTGAAAAGGATACTGATCGCGATAACTTCATGTCTGCTCAAGAAGCCATGGCGTATGGTCTGATCGACAAAGTGATTGAAGAACGTCCGGCTTAGGTTTTGGGCTTCGTCCCTGATAGCTGGGTAATCACCGATTAAGCATACAGACGAAATTGAGTGATCAATCTGTAATTTCTATTCCCCTAGTTTTCTCAGGAAGGCTAGGGTTTTGTTTTGGAGATTTTGATTTTATGTTGCATATGTTGCCATGGGCGACAAGCGGCATTGCATGGCAACGGGGCATCTCAATCGGTAAATTTTGGTTGTGCTTGTGACTGACATCACCTGAATTCATGACTTGATCCATGACATTCTGTTATCTGCATCAGGCTCGGCATTGATAAGATACATCGGTAAATTGGCGTAGCGTCACAGATTTATCCTGGGCAGACGGCGATACTTAAGACATAGAGAACAAACCATATTTTCCTCACGGGGCGATCGCCAATGTCTTTACAAACAATCATCGAAACTGCTTTAAGCCAAAAGGTAATGACTGTAGAAATGGAAGCCAGACTCAGGGATCTGCTTTTTTCCCATCAATTTAGTTTCCAAGAGTTAATGGATTTAGAGATTCTCACTAAAAAAATCGAAGCGGGTGAAATTAAAATTTTAGTATTCTAGGTCAATGTCTTTTGTTCTCTAAACTTTACTAACAAAGACCTCTTCAGGTATTAAGACTTACGAAAAGACTAAAGTTGCAAAGTCTTTTTCGTAAGTCTTGTTTTGTTGGGAATAACTATGGGTATAAAGGCTGTTTAGTGGGGATGATGCTCGCCATGGTTGTTGTCACCACGTTGATCGTCGTCATGGTGGGGATGGTCTGAGTTCATAGCCGCGCTAACGTCTTTATAGACGATGGTTTGAAATTGTTCGGGAGTGAGAAAACCTTTTCCTAGGGCATCATCGAATTCGGCAGTGGGTTTAGAGGCGATAAATTCTTCGAGGGTCTGTCCTTGGGTAATCGCTAGCACGGTTTTGACATGGACTGTCATTAGCATATTGCGATAATTCAGCAGATCTTGGCGACTGGCTAATGCCCCATGTCCAGGAATAATCAAGGTCTGATCATTGGTCATGGCAAGGATTTGATTGACATCCATGATCATCCCCATCAGGGAGCCACCGCTAGAGGTGTCGATAAAGGGATAAAGACCGTTAAAGAAGAGATCGCCTGTGTGGATTACGTTGGCTTTCGCCCAATGAAGAAAGGTATCGCCGTCGGTATGTCCGCCCATTTTGGGGTGAATGGCATGGATCGTATCGCCATTGAGGTGGAAAGTTACGCCATCATCGTAGGTAATGACGGGTAGGGCGGCAGCGGGAGCAGGAGGGATGTCCATACTCAATGCTTCGATTAAGCCTCCGGTGCTCAGTCGTTGCCGGACATTTTCATGGGCGAGAATTACTACGTCTTCGTTGCCAAGGTTTTCGTTGCCGCCTGTGTGGTCAAAATGCCAGTGGGTATTAATCAAAAATTTTACTGGTTCATCGGTGACCTCGGCGATCGCCGCCTTAATTTTGTCAGTCAGGGGCGCGAACTGATCATCAATCAAAAATGTGCCATCTTCCCCAACGAATAAACCAATGTTGCCGCCCTCGCCTTCGAGCATATAAATGTTGTCGCGGAGGGGGGTGGTTTTAATTTCTACTTGGCTAAAGTCTTGGGTTTGGGCTGTAGCCTGATTTGCCACTGCCAGAACACCAAGAAGGGCTGGGGCGATCGCCCGGAACCGATACAACATAAGATTTAAATTCCACAATAACCATAATAATTGTTTCAAAGTCTAACGCAGACTCGTCAGTTTGCCGTTGGGAGCCTTTGTGTTTGCTTAGTATTTGGATGTGTTTTGAGTTGTATGGTGGGGGCGATCAGCTATTCTCTTTTCGAGCATCAAATTTCGAGCATCAAATCTCAAAAATTTTGTCGCAGTCAAGAAACTTCACCACTCTAGATTCCAGATTCAATTAATTTATCCAACAAGATCCAACAAGATGTTTTTCTATTCCCTCAATACTTAATCTCTGGCTCAAAATAAACTATTCAACATAATTTAGTATTGAATGCGATCGCTATTCCGGTCAGGAGCCGCATTCTTCTCAAGGTACTCAATAATCTTACCCGCCACATCAACCCCCGTCGTTTTCTCAATCCCCTCCAAACCAGGAGAAGAATTAATCTCCATCACCACAGGCCCATGGTTAGAACGGAGGAGATCAACCCCTGCTACCCTTAGACCCATCGCCTTCGCTGCCCGGATTGCTGTACTTCTTTCCTCAGGAGTTAACTTAATTTTGCCAGCACTACCGCCACGGTGGAGATTCGACCGAAATTCCCCATCCGCCCCTTGACGTTTCATCGCAGCAACCACCTTATCCCCAATGACAAAGCAGCGCACATCCATCCCCTTCGCCTCTTGAATAAATTCCTGCACCAAAATATTGGCATTTAACCCCCGAAACGCCTCAATTACTGATTTTGCTGCCTGGTTCGTTTCCGCGAGTACAACACCAATGCCTTGGGTTCCTTCCAATAATTTAATCACCACTGGCGCACCCCCGACGGTTTCTAGCAAACCATCAATATCCTCCGTTGCATGGGCAAAACCAGTGACGGGCAAACCAATGCCACGACGGGCAAGGATTTGTAGGGAGCGCAATTTATCGCGGGAGCGGGAGATGGCTTGGGAGGTGTTGGCGGAAAAAACCCCCATTACTTCAAATTGTCTTACTACTGCTGTGCCATAAAAGGTGGCGGATGCACCGATGCGAGGAATGATGGCATCAAAATTGCTGAGGCGTTCTCCCTGGTAAATGACGAAGGGTTTGTGGGAGGTGATGTTCATATAACAACGGAGAAAGTTGATGATTTTCACCTCGTGGTTGCGGGCTTCGGCGGCTTCCTTGAGACGGCTTGTGGAATAAAGCTTGTGGTTTTGGGAGAGAATGGCAATTTTCATGGTTAATCTTGGTGGTCAGGTAGGCTTTGTAGGAAAGACTTACTCGCATCGACTAGGAAGCGTTTCCGCAATGCCTGTCGCCCCATCAGCATACGGTAGCCCATTAGGGAACGGTTGGTAAGGTTTAATTCGATTTCCCATTGGTGTTTTCCGAGTTTTACTTGGGTGCTGATGACGGGACGGGTCTGTTTGTGACCGTTGGAGCTTTTGATGGCTCGGTGTTCGATCAGGGGGGCAATAATTGTCATGGTGTCGTGGATGTTGCGTTGGTGGGGATGCACTTGAAATTTCACCATTTCGCGATCGCCCTCCTGGAAGTATTCGATGTGGGTGGCATGGATAGATGAGGAGGCAGCACCAGTGTCAATTTTGGCGCGGATTAAGGAAATGCCATAATCTGGCAAAGAAATACATTCACGCCAGCCGATCAGGGTTGGTGTTATTAGTTTTTTTGTCATGTAATCTAGATGAATATTTGATTAATATTTAGCTAGCTAGAGGCACTGGTATAAAAACGAAGAGCAAAGCGCCACAGGAGATTAGACAGGAGCAGAAGGGTTAACCCCAGACAAGCCGCACCGATGACCCAGCCAATGGGCGATCGCCCCAGTAGAATCTCAGCGGGGACAGTGGTGAGAAAAGTCACCGGGACAATAAAAGTAAAGAAAAATCGATACACTGACGGATAAGCCACAATTGGATAACGTCCCGCATCCAGAAAACCCCGCAGCACCTCCGTCACATTATAAATTTTGACAAACCAAATGCTCGTCGCTCCCAGCATAAACCACAGGCTATAGAGAATTAGAACACCACAGGCAAGGGGAAATAACACAAAGAAATACCGCTGGATTGGCAAACTTAGTTGCGATCCCATATACAAGAGGATCGTGAGACCAATCAGCAAATCAGGCATTCCCCAAGGGGAAACCATTCTTGTGGACAGCCAAAACTGACTATTGATCGGCTTTAACAACACATAATCTAGGGTTCCCTGTTGTACCTGATCGACGATGCGGTTCAAATTCGGGGAAAGAAAGGTTTGGGAGATCCCTTGCAAAAAAGTAAATAGACCCACCACTAACATTGCTTCCTGCCAAGTCCAGCCCGCAAATTGATAACCCGTGCGGTAGAACAAAAACAGACTAAATAAACTGCCCACCAGACTACCCAGACTACTTAGTGTCGCGATGATAAAATTGAGGCGGTATTCCAACTCGGCGGCGATCGCCGTTGCCCAAAATAAGCGCAAAACCCGCCAATATTTACCCATGAATCCCTAATGAAGTTAATTGTTCGTTAATTCACCATAAGGTTAATCCACAGCACGAATATCGATCACACTGCCATTAAAATCATAATCAAAACCTTCCAAACGCAAGGTATGTCCTACTTTTACCTTGTCATTACCAAATACGAAGCCATTATCTGTCAAAGTTGCATCACTGGTTAGAACAATTTTTAGATCAGTAATATCAACGATTTCTGGACGGGGATCATCTAAAGCCTTGACAGAACCATCGGGTTGAGGAACGACAGTAGTGCGGGGCAACTGTTCAATAGATTTAATGCCCACATTGGCATGGGGTTGATTCCGAATCACAATGGAGGTGGTTTTTGATGCCCGGAATTTCTCAATAAAGGCGGCGGGATCCTTCACGCTCAAGCCTCTGATTAAGAGTTCAACCTCAACTTTTTTTACATCCGCACTGATTTGCGCGATCGAACCTGAATTTCCCGGCAGGAAAAAAATGCCAAAAACAACGGCGGCAATAATTGCCAAAGCACCGATGTCGAGGATGCTAATTTTGCCAAAAAGACGTCCTTTGGAATCCAACAAAGCCATGGTTAGAGGGAAATAGATGAGGATTGAACTCACACATTATATGACCTGGGGGAGCATGATGGACTGCTTCTCCTAATCATTAAGATTTGGGGCAATCCAAGGCAACTGGCTTGATTTTTAAGGAAATGGGGCAAAGCTATCCCGACGGCGAATATCCATCAGTTCAACTAGGCTCTTTGGTTTTTGTTGTTTGGCCTGCTGGGCAAGGTGGGCGAGTTGTTCAGCGCGGGAAATTTTCTTACGGACGGGTTGGGGATCAATGACGGGTTCTAACTGAACTTGCAAGGGTTCGACGTTGGTGGGGGTTTGAATTCTTAGGGGGGCGATCGCCGCCACTGGTTGTCCAACAGGGGTTGTCGTAGCTGACTGGCGGACTGGGGAACGGGATTGGTTTGGTTTTACCCTGCGTCGGGCTTTACCTTGCCGATGGACTGAGGCAAGACGGCTTAAACGGTATAAAGAATAGGTAATTAGGGAAGAACCGACGGCACAACTGGCGATGATGATGCCATATGCCCAGATGGGGACATTGCCCTTTGGTGCTGTGGGTGTGTTAACGGTAGGCTGGTGTGTCGTGGGAGCGGGGGGGTTAGTCACTACCAGGGGGGCGATCGCCTGAATTTCCGGCAACACCAAAGTCTCTGGTAATAGCTTCTCAACGGCGGGAAGCATCGGAACAACGGGGGACAGTGTGCGGAGATGTTCCATTGGCTCTTCAAACGTCAGAGTCTTGTGAGGTTTATCGCTACTCCGGTCGAGCTTCTTGAGGAGGGGATCAATGACGGGTAACTTCACTTCGGGGTTAATCAATGTTGCTGAACCCATGAAACCGATTGAGGCGATCGCCAACCAGACACCGCCCAAAATCCATAGTCTTTCGGGGTGTGATGCTACCACCTCAGGTGAATTGCTCGCTACATCGGGAACATTATCAGGAACATTGTGAGCCATTGAACTAATTTATCTCCATTCTCAAGATCGACAGTAAAACAATACATTTGAATTGTTTTGAGTTGTTAAAAAAAACATTAATCCATCCATTAAAAGTAGAAAAGATGAACTAATTTAATCAATTGATGCTTGTTTTTAGGACTGTTTAGAACTATTTTAAGTGCCAGTTTTAAAGTTCCAGACAAGATACTGACTTCAGCATAGCGAATAAATCGCAGATTGAAGCCTAGAATTCAAACTATAGTTATTCCAAATAAAAATTAGAGACTCACTGCCTCCCTTTCTAAGGGAGGTGCCGAAGGCGGAGGGATCAGAAATTCTCAAACTTAACCGAATAGACAAAAGCTCTGGACTAAAACTTAAGATTGAGAATTATTGGACATTGGTTTGCGGCGCAAAAAGCTTGCTATCTGCTTCAATGCAATGCCGATTACGGCAAAGACCAAAAAAATTGCGAACAAAGGCATCAATAATGCCAATAAAGATAATACGCCCGCACTAAGTGCCTCCGCCGTAGACATAATTGGATTCGCTGTGCCCCCCGTAGTCGTCGTCGAAACGCCCCTAGTCACTGCGGTAAAGCTCTCAATAATCCCCGCTGTGCCACCACCTGCCACAATGGCGATCGCCCAGCGAATCAAGGGATCCAATTCCGTTAAACCATCAATACTGGCGGAAGTGATGACCGTACCCACGGCGATCGCACTCGGAATAGCGATCCCATCCAAAAAATTATCAACTACAGGCACATAGTAAGCCAAAATCTCAGTAATCGTCGCCGCCGCAAACGCAATCAACGCAGGATAAGTTCCCATCCAGGCAAAATTTTCCCCCAGGGAAAAATCACCATAAATTGCCCCAGCACTCATCACTAAAGGCGGAATAAAAATCCGAAATCCACAGGCTGCACTCAAGGTTATACCAATACAAAGAGCCAGTAGAATATCCATACTTTAAATACAAGCTAAAACTCAACAATCATGTAATCTCTGTTTGCCTAATTCTAGCGAAATTTAATCAAAATTTGATTACAAGTCCTGAGAATTGCCACTTGTAAATTTTGTAACATTCATAAAATTTACAAAAAATAACAAAGAAAGCCTTCAAAAAAAGACCTTAAAGACAAGACCTAAAAGATTAAGTTTCGAAAAAGTCGATTTCGAGATGTTGAGCAATTTTGTTGAATAAATCATCAATCTGCACAGGTTTGTAGAGCACTTCGTCGTAGTCTAACTCGGAATCTTGCTCATTTTGTTGATGGAAAACATCCGCTGTGACGATAATAATTTTCGGTCTTTTATACTGATTTTTAAGTTTGAGGAATTGATCAATTTCCTTGATTACCATATAGCCATCTACAGAAGGCATCCGTAGATCTAATAAGAGCAAATCTGGTTGCCATTCTTCCCAGATGGAAATACCTTCTGCACCATTTTTTGCCACCTTGGTCATAAACCCAATCTCCTGAAGTTGGGAATTTAATAATTCTCGCTGATCCGCTTGATCTTCAATAATTAAAATTTTGGGAATTTGATCTTGGGGAGCTAAATGATTAACAAATTGACGAACTGGGCGATCAACATGGGGCATATCAACCTGAACTTTGGTGCTATCAATTGGCAACGTAAACCAAA
>JBIKYI010000047.1:0-10179 GCA_044355355.1 Limnothrix sp.
CCAGCAAACCCTACTGAACAACAACTATCCCGTAGGCACAGTGGATGGCGTGTTCGGCGAAATGACCCAAATCAGCGTGATTAGCTTCCAACGAAAAAACAATCTCGATCCTGATGGTGAAGTGGGAACAGCCACCTGTAATGCTTTAATCAAACTCAGTAATTCCGAATTAATCGCAGCATCGCCCTCCTCTTCAACTACGCCGACAGGCACCAGCACCAGCACGACCGTTAAAGTCCTTAAGCGAGGAGATTCGGGACAAGAGGTTACCTTTTTACAAAATGCATTACGGTCACGGGGCTTTAGCAACCAATCCGTGAATGGTCAGTATGATCTCGAAACCGAAAATACGGTGAAGCGTCTACAACTCCTGGAGGGTTTGCCCATCACCGGAGAATTTGATGGGGTAACCAGGGCACGTTTAGACGATTTTCTACGGAAAGATGCCGCTAATAGTGCCGCTACGAATCCACCTCCAACTCAAACTCCTCCCACCCAGGTTTATACGCCACAACCGCCTAGCCCCGTAAACACCGCCAATACCAGCACGACAAATAGTGGTAGTAGCAGCAGTCCGACGACAACAACAGCCCAGAATCCCCGTAGTAACTCTGGCAACACTGAACTTCGGGGTTATACCGTGGTGATCCCCACCCGTGGGAATGACATTCTCAACGCTGTACGGGGCATTGCACCCAATGCAACAGTCGGTCGTAACCGCCTAGGCAATTTTGTCAATGCGGGCAGTTATGGTAACCGTTTTGATGCGGAAAGTCTCAGTAATAAGCTTAAAGCGAAGGGCTTTGATGCCAGGGTGGTGGAGCGTTAACCCTGCCATCTAATTCAATCTGGTAAGTTACATCTCAATTACGTTTCAATTGGGCGATCGCCGAAATAAAAGCCTTAAAATCATACTGTTCACTATCACTATGATGATTTGTGGCTTTAAATTTTTGGACATTGCTATTGCCCCCGGTGGCGGGAACTGTGATCGGCTATTTCACAAATGACATAGCGATCAATATGCTGTTTCGACCCTACAAAGCGGTCTACATCGGCGATCGCCAATTGCCCTTTACCCCCGGTCTGATCCCCCGCAACCAAGACCGTCTTGCCCGTAATATTTCCCGCATCATTATGGGGTCTCTCCTCACCCCAGAAGAAATTCAAAACCTCGCGAAAAAACTTCTCCGCACCGAGCGCATTGATGCCGCCATTCGGTGGTTACTCAAACTTTCCTTTGAACAAATCCAAGGGGAAAAGGAACAAAAAACCGCTGGAATTCTTGCCGCCATTCTTCGTGATTTATGTAGTGAATCTCTACCCCGCTTAATTAAAATTTGGTCACGACAAGATGATTTTTTGGAAACACAAATTCATCGAATTTTTGACCAAGTGATTCTCAATTTTCAACTGACAGAATCCCAATCCAAACAACTGACAGATTGGCTATTACGTACCCTGTTGACCCCCAACAATATCCGTCTCGCCCTAATTGATTTTTTGACAGATAAAAACATTGAAATTATTGACACAGGTTTTCGAGAAAAATCGAGTGGAACTTATTGGGTTGTCGCTAATTTATTTGGTCTTAAAAATAGTTTAACTCGCCTAAGAGCCTTCTGTTTAGAAGAACGAGAAATCGCTAATGCTAGGCTACAAGAATTACTTTTATCCCTCGAAGTTCGCTTAAAATTAAGACTTTGGCTTCAAAGTTTATCGTTGCAAAATTTACCTGTCGCAACCGTCAGACAACTCAGGAAAACATTTCAGTATAGTGTGCGTAATTATCTCCAGGACAAGGGAGCAGATCTGGTTCAATATGTGGGAGATTCCGTTGATTGGGATAATATTTCTTTAATTATTTTACGACGTTTACAAGCCTCCCAGGTGGTTAATCAATCCCTTGGTCTAGTCAGTCAAGAATTATCTTTGATCCTAGAAAGATATCTTGAAAAGGATTTAGAAAGGCTCATTGCCCAAGTCATCCCCATTTTAGCGATCGATCAAGTGATTATTGAACGAATTAATGCGACAAGTCCGAGGGAATTAGAGCAAGCCATTCAAGGTATTGTGAAGAATGAATTACAGGCGATCGTTAATTTAGGAGGAATTTTAGGATTATTAGTCGGGATTGTTCAATCCATTGTTTTATTGATTAATGGTTAGTTACGGCCATGCCAAATAAAAACTTAGATACTCATTGTTTCCCTTAGAAAGGGAAGTGCCGAAGGTGAAAGACTGAGCTTGCCGAAGTGCGGAGGAATCAAATATTTTCAAACTTAATCGAAACAACTGTAAATACCAAATATAGCATTTTCACTTTTGCTGAGGTGCAGTGGCAGCAATTAGCAAACCAATTTTTAATATTCTCTATTGATTGCAGAGACAATCCCTTCTAACAAATCTTTATATGTCCTTGTTTTGAGTTTTTTTATGATTTTATTTGTTTTGCTCTTTATCTTGTTAATCATCACTACTATTAATTATGCCTCATTTAAAGCGATCGCCCATCTATATTAGTTGTGGAACATTTTTGAGATATGTCAAAAACAGTACTCATTTGTTGTCATAAAACCTGCCCTAAACAAGGCTCATTAGAGGTTCTTGCTGAATTCCAAAAACAGGTTCCAGTAGATATCGAAGTAATGCGGACAGGCTGTTTGGGGGAATGTGGCAATGGTCCCCTCGTCAAAATTTTACCAGATAATATTTGGTATTCTCAGGTAAAAACAAGTGATGTTCCCCTAATTGTTCGTCAACACTTAATCAATAATAAACCTGTTAAATATAAACTCTATCAGAAAATTCATGGTATTCAAAATAACGCTCTATTTAGTGTCTTGATTTTTTGTTTGTTTTTTTGCTTTATTGGTTTGCTATTTTGGATTTTAGCAGGGCATACAGAAGCGTTTTGATTTGGTTTTGAGGTCAAAATTTCTGGATAGTTAACTGGATGATAGACTTAAAAAGTCACTTAATCCTGACTATCACTTACTCGCCATAGATATGAACAACAACTTCGCGGCTGTGGCTTCGTTGACGATGTTCCCACAGATAAATGCCTTGCCATGTGCCCAGCACTAAGCGACCATTGGCGATGGGAATTTGTTCTGCTGTTTTGGTGAGGACTGAACGAATATGGGCGGGCATATCGTCGGCTCCTTCTGCACTATGGACATAGGATCTGCCATCTTCTGGCACGAGTTTTGCCATGAAGTTTTCGAGGTCAATTAATACATCTGGATCGGCATTTTCTTGGATAATTAATGAGGCGGATGTATGGCGTACAAAGACAACACATAAGCCCATATTTACGCCGGATTCGGTGACGTAGTTATTGATTTTTTGGGTAATTTTATGGAGGGATTTTCCTTGGGTCTGGATGCGGAGGGCTTTTTGATATTGGCGTAGCATAATTTTTGGGAAATATTATTAGCGTTATTGATACAAATTTTAGTAATCCAGGGCAATGGTGGCAGGTTTATTTTGGGCTGGAATATTTTTTTGTTTAGGTATGATTATCTGATTATGACTTAACTATTTATGCATAAATTCAATGGTTGTTTTGCTGTTGTAGTACGGGGAATATGGGACAGGGTTCTTTGGTGACGAGGGAACTTTGTTGGGGTTTGAATGTGCCCCAGGTGAAGGGGGCTTGTTTGGCGGCGGACATCCAGAGGAGTCTTTTAGCTCTGGTCATGGCGACGTAGAGGAGGCGGTATTCTTCTTCTTGTTTGAGAATTTGGGCTTCGTTCCAGGCTTCAGCAGAATTTTTGAAGGGATGAATGGGTTTGTTTTGTTCTTTTTGGTGGACAAAGCGACGGATCTGGGCGCGGGCAACTTCTGGGAGGTTGTAATCGCCGAGGAATTTGGCGGTGTTGGGAACCCAACTGGAACCGGGAATTTGGTCGGCATGGAGGAAGGGGATAAAGACGTAATCCCAATCTAGTCCTTTGGCTTTGTGCATGGTGAGGATGGTGATTTGCTTTTTTTTCGTGTAGACATCTTCGTTTTCTTCGTCAATGGTGCTAAAGCCGTCACGGATTAGGTCTTGCAAGATGGCGATGGTTTGGGGCAGGTTTTTTTGACCGCTGGTTTGTTGGTCGATCTGTTCGGCGAGTTTTTGGACGGTGGCAAGTTCGGTGGCTCCGTAGTTGAGGGTCATGCCGAGAAAGGGAATGAGTTGGTAATGGGGCAGTTGCCATCTGGCTTGGAGGAGGCGATCGCAGAGTTGTCGGGCTTCGTTAATTTGAGGACTATCGGGGAGTGGATCGAGGGGGTTCGGGTAGAGAAATTTTTCGGGGTAGGTGGCGAGACGGTTGAGATCTTGGGTGGCGATTTGTTGGCGATCGCCCAGTACTTCGAGTGCCCCCTTGAGGCAATCGGGGGAATGGGGACGCTCTAGAAAACGCAGAATTTTATAGATTTCCTCTGGAATTTGGGTTGAACTTTCCCCTTCACGGGCTTCATATATAAGGATGTCGGTTTTGCGAAACCGCTCGGCGAGGCTCTCGGCAATGAATTTTCCCTGACGATGTTGGCGCACGAGAATGGCGGCATTGTGGTCGGGATTGGCTTGGAGTAACTCCGCCAGACGATCGCCCATCAAGGTCACCGTGTCATAAATTGTCTCCGGTCGTAAAAGTTCCACCCCCTGCCCCGTAGGTTCTGGATTCGCGTCGGGTTGGGGGTCAGTCGCTGCCACTGGCACAATGTCCTGGAGACGATAGGCTAGACGATCCGCCCCAGATTGTTCGCCAGCCCAACGCAACATGGTGTTTGCTGCCACTATAATCGGACGACTACAGCGCCCAGCCTGCTTGATTTCCGCACAGGTCACAGCCGCACAAAAACGATTGAAATAAAACGGATCAGCCGGGGTAAAGGTGGAATTAATCGCCTGATTCGGGTCGCCCACCCGCACTAAATTCGTCACTCCCGTCCGGCGATCGCCCGCCAACAGCGTAATTAATTTTTCCTGCAACGGACTCGAATCCTGGGCTTCATCCTCAAACACCCCATAGATCTGATCCTGCCAAAAGCTTTGCAGTTCCTCGATTTCCAGCACCCGCAACGCCCCCAAAATCATATCGTCATAATCAATCAAATTACGTTCACGCATCAGCCGTTGATAGTTGTCATACAAACCAGCGGCGATCGCCAACAACTGATACTCATCCGTCACCCCCGTCGCCAAATGCAGCAAATCATCCGGTTGCAACGCCGAACTCTTCGCCTCATGAATCGTGGTGTGGGCAAGTTTCGGCAAAATATCCGTCCTGAGCGCAAATTGCCGCCGGAGCTGTTCCGTCTCCTCCTCATCCACCTGCAAACCCTGCAACAGCCCCCGAAATAACCCCTCATTTTCCTGAATCCACACCTCCACCGCCTCCCGCACCACCGGATGATTACCATGGGCATGGGTTAAGGTCACATTGTCCAAATTCAACCCCGAAATATCCGGGTGACGACTCGCAATCTGTAACGCCAAACCATGGAGCGTCTGCACCGTGAAACCCAGCCCCGGCAACCGCGCCGCCTTTAAATGTTCACGAATTTTTTGCTTAATACCACTCGCCGCTGATCGCGTAAAAGTCACAATCACTAACTGTTGCTGCTGATGGAGCCGTTGACGAGCCAGGGTCAACACTGCGGCGATCGCCAACGCATGGGACTTCCCCGAACCCGGCACAGCAGAAATCGCCATCTGACCCGACTGCCAAGCCGCCAACTCCACCTGACCCGGACGCAACCCCGCCGCCAACCGCTCCAAAAATTGCCGCTGCTCAACCCCCAAATGATCCATCAAATGCCCCATGACGTGATCCATCTCACACACCTTTGTGATCTGCTACGAACGTTTGTGCAGAATATTTTGTATCTAAACGAACGAAAAAACAGTATTTTTCATTAACTTTCCTTATCTGGCAAGGCTTGACTGATTAACAAAGTCACTAAATAAGAAATCATAATACGACCCGCCAAGGGATCACCAAAGAAAACCTGTAAAGCTAATGATTTCAAGATGTTTAGCTTATTTACAAATTCATGAGAGTAGTCACTATAGAACAAATCAACTAACTTGATCGCCATTAGCCCAAAAAAATAGTGGTGACTCTTAGGTTATAAACATCCTAGTTAATTCACACTAATTGATTCGTCTTAATTTCGTATCAAATTCGCATTAATTAATTTGCACCTCTCACCCTTAGATGATTCACTTCACTTTTGAATCTGGATAGCGGTCACACCGCAACGTCATTGATTTCTAATCTTAACTATCTATATGCGCTTATCGAAACTGACAGGATTTTTGTCTGGTTTGGGGGCTACGGTGGTTGTTGGTATTGGCAGTATCATCCCCGTCACGGTCTCAGCTGAACTTCAGGTGACGGAACATGAAGTATCACCCCGTGATCACACCCAATCAACAGAAGTTCCTAATTTTCAGGGTTTAGGACAGTCACAACGAAATTCATTGGAGTCGGTTCCGGCTTCTAATGGCAACGAGAATCTTACAGATACGACCAAGGAACATCTGGAAACCCAACGGGAAGATCTCGCGGCAAATCCCTTGTGTAGTTTGGCATCAGATGTGGTCGAGGATCTCTCAGAGGTTCAGAGTCCCAACGGATCAGGCACAACGAAGACTGGCACTACCTTTCCAACTTTGGTCGCCAACTTTTTTAATAAATTTATGCAGATGGTTGGCTTAGATCGTCTGGTTAAAACCCAACCTATCTCCACGACAAAAATTGCAGTGGTCACAAAAGCCGCAGCAAATTCAATGGTGGCTGCACCCAATGGTGAGGTCGGGCAACAGGCTCCAAACAATGCTCAACAAAATACCCAATTGGTTAGTCATACGACTCCGGCACAACCTAAGTCTTTGGTGGCTGAGCATGAGTTGTGGGTTAAGGGTCATCTGATTGCCAAACTCAATGATCAAAAAAAGGCGACTCTTTTAGCCCAGCGGTTAGAGCGTTTAGTGGATACGGCAAGTTTTAATGCGGCGGCGATCGCCCCGACGTTGTATCAGGAAAAACCGGCGATCGCCATGGGTGACCAGGTGTTGTTTGTGATTGACTCGTCCATCACCAGCGAGGATGTAAAAAATTACGAAATTCTCGCGATCCGCTGGGCAAACAATCTGCGTCTTGCCTTTGGTGTCCCTGCCCTCGACCTGATCACCGCCCAAACAAAAATGTATGGCGTGGAGGAAACGAACCAATCCATCGAGGGTCTGGCTTCCTGGTATGGTCCCTACTTCCATGGACGCTTAACTGCTAATGGTGAAACCTATGACCAGTACGCCTTTACCGCGGCACATCCATCCATGCCCCTGGACACTTACCTGAAAATCACCAACCTCAACAACGAAAAAAGCGTCATTATTCGTCTCAATGATCGGGGGCCATATATTCAACCCCGTAGCTTGGATCTATCCCTCGGTGCTGCCCGTTGTCTCAATAGTGTCGATACTGGTGTTATTCCCTATAAGGCGACCATTATGAAACGTCATCCGGCGATCGCCGCAGGGGCTGCCATTTAATTGCTTGAGGCGATCGCCTTGATCCCTGATAGGAAGCCGTGGAAAAGAAACTAAATTCAATCAAATAAAATTTAAATCACAATCAAATAAACACTTTAAAACCCAAAGCAGAGGCAACCCAGTCTCTGCTTTATACTTGCTGAATATCCTGCCCCACCGCCCGCATGTCCATTATCACCGTCAAAGACCTCAGCAAAATCTATCCTGTCGCCATCAAAGAACCAGGACTAAAGGGAACCATCCAGCATTTTTTTAACCGTCGTTACCGCCATGTCAAAGCCGTCGAAAACATCTCCTTCGAGATTCAGGCAGGCGAAATCGTCGGCTTTCTCGGTCCCAACGGCGCAGGCAAAACCACAACCCTCAAAATGCTCACCGGACTTATTCACCCATCCCTCGGTGAAGTCCTTGTGAACGGCTTTGTTCCCTTCGATCGCCAGGCTGCCTTCCTCAGACAAATCAGCCTTGTCATGGGACAAAAACAACAATTGCTCTGGGACTTGCCCACCATCGATTCCCTGCGCATTAACGCCGTTGTCTACGACCTCTCCGAAGCCACCTTCCAACAACGCCTCGCCGAACTGAGCGAAATGCTATCCCTCCAAAATCTACTCAATCAACCCGTCCGTAAACTGTCCCTCGGCGAGCGCATGAAAGCCGAACTCCTCGCTGCCCTGCTCCACCACCCCAAAGTCCTGTTCCTCGATGAACCAACCCTCGGCTTAGACGTAAATGCCCAGGTTGCCGTGCGGGACTTTCTCCAGGAATACAACCAACGCTACGGAGCGACCATCCTCCTCACCAGTCACTACATGGCAGATATTACGGCATTGTGCGAACGGGTCTTATTAATTCACCAAGGACATCTAATTTATGACGGCAACCTCGATGAACTCCTCCATGAATTCGCCCCCTACCGAGAAGTCCGCGTTGAACTCGCCAAACCCTATAGCCGTGACCAACTACTCAGTTTTGGTGAAGTTAAACATATTGATGGGCGGGAAGTGCGTTTTCTGGTGCAATGGGAACATTTAACGGACAAACTAGCGCGGATACTTGAACAATTACCTGTGTTAGATCTCGCAGTGAATGATCCACCGATTGAAGAAGTCATTGGTCATGTGTTTCGAGCGGGTTCAGCGACCCTCACCAATGACCTGTAGACTTCTCCACAGGACGATTTACAAGATGTATGGATTAGTGCGGTAAACCTCCGATATCGTTATGATGGTATTGATATTTACCATTGTGTAAATAAAAAACTCTCAAGATATAGTTTCTATAGTTCTATTAATCTAGATCAGGCGATCGCCCCACTATGGTTCAGTCACTTACTTCCTACCAGAATCTTCTGAGCAAATCCGCCCCCTACACTGTTTCAATGGGTGGTGGAGCCGTCGTTCCGATGGTCATTGAACAGTCAGGCA
Source organism: Limnothrix sp. (assembly GCA_044355355.1). GTDB lineage: Bacteria > Cyanobacteriota > Cyanobacteriia > Cyanobacteriales > MRBY01 > MRBY01. The sequence goes on from JBIKYI010000047.1 coordinate 8,983, forward strand.
TGGGAGAGCGAGCCTTTGACATTTATTCCCGCCTACTGCGCGAAAGAATTATTTTCCTCGGCAGTGCCATTGACGATACTGTTGCCGACTCCATCGTTGCCCAACTCCTCTTCCTTGATGCCGAAGACTCCGAAAAAGATGTCCAGATCTACATCAATTCCCCCGGAGGTTCTGTGTATGCTGGGATGGCAATTTACGACACAATGCAACAGATCCGCCCGGATGTCGTGACTATCTGCTACGGCATTGCTGCCAGTATGGGGGCATTCCTCCTCTCCGGCGGCACAAAGGGCAAACGCATGGCATTACCCAGCTCTCGCGTGATGATTCACCAGCCCCTCGGTGGCGCACAGGGTCAGGCGATTGATATTGAAATCCAAGCCAAGGAAATCCTCTACATCAAAGAGACCCTGAACACCTTACTATCACAGCACACGGGTCAACCATTTGCTAAAGTAGCAGACGACACCGAGCGCGACTTTTACATGTCCGCAGAAGAGGCTTGCGAATATGGTCTAATTGATCACGTGATTACCGCCAACCATACAGCCCCCTAAACTCCCCACTGCCATCAAGAGGCTCTACGAATAATCTATGTCTAAATACGACTCCCACCTTAAATGTTCATTTTGCGGTAAATCTCAAGAACAGGTCAGAAAACTGATCGCAGGTCCCGGAGTCTATATTTGTGATGAATGCGTAGAGCTATGCAATGAAATTCTTGATGAAGAATTGATGGAAAATGCAGCAGGGATGGCTCCAGCGGTGGCGCGATCGCCAGAGAAATCCCCCCCCAAGCCTCCCCCAGAAAAAATCAACTTCGAGGACATTCCTAAGCCCAGAGAAATTAAACGCCATCTGGATGACCATGTAATCGGTCAATCGGAAGCCAAAAAAGTCCTGTCCGTGGCAGTCTATAACCACTACAAGCGCCTGAGTTTGCTGGGTGAAGATGACACCGATCCAATTTCCGATGGCATTGAGCTAAATAAATCCAATATTCTGCTGATCGGCCCCACGGGTTGCGGCAAAACCCTCCTCGCCCAGACCCTCGCGAAAATATTGGATGTCCCCTTTGCGGTGGCAGATGCAACCACCCTCACGGAGGCGGGTTATGTGGGGGAAGATGTCGAAAATATTTTGTTACGTCTTTTGCAAGTGGCAGATCTGGACGTAGAAGAGGCGCAACGGGGCATT
>JBIKYI010000543.1:0-2734 GCA_044355355.1 Limnothrix sp.
TAGATAAACCAACCCATGCCACAGGGCGATCGCCACCATCAACAACAGCCACAGCAACCGTCGCCGCAAAAAAAACACCGATAGACCCCACAGACCATACACCGCCCCGAACAATAAAGGCGATCGCCCCGCAGCCGCCAACACACCGCCCCCCTCCAACGGACTATTAAAACCCACAGGCAAATAACCCATCAGCCCGTAGCCCAACGCCTGCCCCAAATCCACAATCACCGTCACCGCCAGACTAAACGCAAAATTAAACAACGGCACCACAAACACCAACAACCCCGCCGCCAGACCAATCCCCAGGGGCAGCCAAAATTCCTCCTCCTCCTTAAAGGAAATAAACCGACGACCCGGCAAAATTTGCTTCGAGAGCAACACATCAGCCAACGGAATCAACTCCTCCCAAGCCGGAGTTAACTGCTTCACCCCATAGCCCTGCACCTGCACCCAATGAATATCCGGCATATTTAACCGCGCTAGCAGATCGTCCAAAATCAATAAACAACTCTCACGATCCGGAACCTGCGCACTTCTCAACTCAATCCTTAGGGTATCCACAAGCCGATCAATTTTGGCAGCCACCCCCAACAAGTGCAACTCATCATGGGCAGCTAAAACCAGTGCACTCAGACTATTAATTTCTTCTAATTTGCCTAATTCTGCTAAGGCGACATCCTCCTCCAGCTCCGTTAGATCCTCCCCAGCCAACATGTCGAAGCTCTCCCCGATGGTGTCCAGGGGATTCAATAACCCCAAAGGCTGGGATAGACTCGATTGCACCGCACTTAACACAAAAGTCTGTTGCCATTTCGTGCGGGTCTCGCCATACTTACGACCGGAAATTTTGACCACTTCCACATCAGCCGGTTGCAGTTGGGCGAGGAGTTGCTGGATCGGGGACAACACTCGATCAGGATGGGGAGGGTCTAAACTCTCAAGGTACAGATCGAGGTAATGACGATTGGGGATTGCCGTTACCCAAACGCTAAAACTTGCCAAATGATTCCCCAAAAAATTGGCGATCGCCTGGGGATCCCCTTGTTTTGCAGAGCGAATGATCCGAGACTCTTCCATAGTGCTACAACAAATAAACCAGCTCAACGCCCCATACCGTCACCAGACAAACCGCGAGAACTCTCCCCACAGCCATCCGTCACAGCACGATGCGATCTACCTATTTGTTATTACCAATACATTACAAAACAACAGGAAAAGGACTCTGAAATCATCCCAAATGGAGATCTTGATAGCCATTCACAATCGCACTGAGACCCATTCAAAGAAGAGATTTACAAGAGGATTTACAAGAGACTTAATGGAGATACTTTTCGATCATCATCGCAATTTCTTCCGGTTCAAAGGGCTTCACCATAAAATCTGTTGCCCCCATCAAACGGCTTTTTACCCGGTCAAAAATGCCAGTGCTATCGGTCAAAATCAAAATCGGTGTCTGTCGAAACAGGGAAAGCTTTTTTAATTGCGCACACATATCCAAGCCGCTGACCCCATCAAGATTCATCTCTAAAATGATTAGATTCGGCTTTTGGGTCAACAAAATCGACATCGCCTTAAGGGGATTCGCAATGGGAAGATACTGATAATTAATGCCCTTGAGGAGAGTCCCAATCAAACGACGCTGTTCCTCATCTGGATCAATATACGCAATCAGGGGCTGACTCGCCGCGGGTTTGTCTTGGGCGACCTGGGCTGCCATTTGGTTCGCCACCACGGTGATATTGGCTGGCGCAGAGAGATCTTCAATGGAGACGAGATCAATAAAGCCCATTTTGATGTAGGGCATAATCGAGCGGGCGACCTGCACCACATCCCGTTTCATGCGGATGGAGAGATCCCAAAAAGTTGCCCGTCCCGTGATCAGGGTGGTGAGCAGTTTATAGGTGCTGGAGGAGGAACGTTCCTTGAGGAGATCTTGATCTTGGATGTGGGGGGCAGTGTTGGGGGAAAGATGGGCAATGTCTAGGGTATTCCACTGTTCTAGGAGTTTCCAGGCTCTGGTGATCATATGGTCTGCATCCAGGAGGATGAGAGGATTATCACCATAGTTGAATTGGGCGAAACGGTAGGTTACTTGGGTGGTTTGGCTCACATCGAAGAATATTTCGGTGGTGATGCCTTGTACCATGTCGCTGACCTGTTCGCGGGAAACCCGTCCTTGATCATGCCATTTACGCAGAAGATCATATTCCCAGTGGACTTTGGAGCGGCCGATGTTGACCTGGCTGAGATCTTTCTGGAGGGTAAGGCGATCGCCAGCAATATTAGGCATAAAAGCAGTGAGATTGCGTCGCCAACAACGCACAGGGTGAACACCACCGGAGGCATACACCAAACGACCCAGATAGAGATAAAAATTCCACTCACGCCCCAGGGGACTCGTCAAAGTTAGACAGCCCGTAAATCTCGGTTTCTTTAGTGTTTGGAATAATTTAGTTTGTTTCGCCGCATTGAAATCACGAATGGGGATTTCTGGCGGTACGTTGGGCTGGGTCATATATCCTGCTACTTACCCCCGCAATGGTGAAGTTCTATGGAAAAGGACTGCAATCTCAGGGGATAGATTTGGAGAAAGAAATGAGGCTGGGTGATTTTATCTTATAACAATTCAAATTGCTCACGACACCTTGGTAAAAGTGAGTTCGTTAAAAATTGTAAGAATGACAAAGGATTGAAAACTTAGGTTGATTTTATTGTTATGGCATGGATCGGC
>JBIKYI010000545.1:0-2726 GCA_044355355.1 Limnothrix sp.
ACTGCCCCTTGAGCAAAATAGCAAATCCAGGTGCATAAGACAACTCACAATAGTAGTCTAAATATGCCTCTACAGAACTATTAACTTCTATATCGAATTGATTTGATTGCATCTGAATCTTACTACTAACTTTGTTCTTCTCCGTAACGAGACTAACTCCCTTCCCCTTGTCCCTAAATCTTAAAAGTCCCCTCAGGATTCACCGAAAGAATGGGTCTCCGTTGTAAACCTTCTTTTTGGATAATGCCATTGGCAGCCAATAAACCGCTGGTGATTGCCCGCTCCATTAAGCCGCAGGGGAAGGGCATTTTTACCCAGTCTCCGGCATACATCAGGTTACTAATTTCACTCTGGGTCATCGGGCGATCGCCATAGCTATTGGGCGGATAACCCGAAAAATTCTTTTGATTCACAAGCTGACGATGGAGCACCGTTGCCCCCCGTAGTTCCGGCACAATTTCGTACAACTCACTTTCAAAGGTTGCCAACAGGGCTTCTTGGGTGGGAAATTCCTTTTCCTTGTAACAATAGGCATGGAGTTCCACCACACTGCCCCCAGTCCTGGCTGCCCATTCCTTAAATTGGGTTTGGATGCGGTGATAGAGCGTAATACTGTCCGTTAGGGCATAGCCAGAGAGAGAAGTGAATTTGCTATGTTCCCACTCGAAATCCCGGTCAAACCAAAAACGCCCCACCGCAAAGGGATCGGACACCACCAAGGTTTCCACCTTACGATTCGCCTCTGGGTGGACATCCCCGACCATTCGCGTGAATAGATGGCGTGTTCCTGGTACATCCGCCGCAATGACCACATAATCAGACGCTAAAACTTCCGGTGGGTTGGCTGTGGCATTTGTCGCGACCAATTGCACCTGTTCTTCTTTTTGTGCCGCCACGGTAAAGGTCGGTAAATCCCGTTGAGCAGGACCACTGATCACCTTACCCGTCGCATCGTAACGCGCCCCATGGCAAGGACAGAGGAAAGACCCATCGGGCTGGCGACCCACGGTACAACCCTGGTGGGTACAGGTCAGAGAAATGGCGGTTTCTGCCTCAGGCTTGACTGCATACATCGTATCCCCAGCGCCGTAATAGTCGAGTTCTGGATCGGCAATCAGGGTATTTTCTGTCACCCAAAAGGGTACATTCGTTTGTTCATCCCCCTGGTGATAGCTGAGGGATTTGATCTGACCGTCTTTGCAGTGAATTTCGCTTACTGACGCATCGGTAATAATTTTGCCGCCCTTGGCTTCGATGGCTTTGGCGATCGGTTGCACTAGACTTGTGCCCATGTCGTCCACTGTGCCGTTAAACGCTAAACCTTCGGGATTGCCAAAAAAGTAAAAATGGAAAAATTGCAGCAATTCGCCAGCACTCAAGGTATCAGGAGCATTCAAACTCGATTTAGCGAAGGGCAAAAAGTACAGATCATAAAGACCTTTAGGGAAATCCTTGTCTACCCAGTCCGCGACGGTGATGGCATCGTAATTGTGGTAGGTGCGGGGGATCTTAAACCCGGCGATCGCATGGAAAACCTCCAAATGCTTAATATTGGTCAGGTTAATGCCCCACCGGAGACGATTGGGGGAAGAAACCGCCAAATCCACAATATTCCAGGGAAATGCCGTATTGGTTGGGCGAAAAACCTCTGGTCGATACTGATTAGGCCCTTTAAAGACGAGGGAATAAAAATCGAGGGACTGGAAATTATTCTGGATGCTGAGTTCCCCAACGATACTTTTCAGGTTGTAATACTGGGGAAAAAAGCCATGGAAGCCATGTTCCATCATGAATTCATCTTCGCCCACATTAATTTTCCAACTGGCAACTTTACCGCCCAGTTGCGGGGACTTTTCAAGGAGGGTCACCTGAAAACCCCGTTGACTGAGTTCGTAAGCCGCAGCTAGACCCGCGAGTCCACCGCCAATCACTGTCACCGTTTTACCCTGGTTGAGGTGGCGGGGCAAATCGAGGAGTTCCTGTTGATGGATGGTCGGTTGGGGCTTGGCAAAACGCGAGTATCCCACCAGCGATCCGGCAGCACCCACTCCGAGAAGCTTGAGGGCATCGCGCCGGGAGATGGGGGGAAGGGAGGAATTTTCGCTCATGCCATTAAGTCTTTTTGTTTATCGGATTTAACTATTACTAGTTATTATTAGCGCATTTTCCGATGCGGCATAAGCGAATTTTGGCAAATTGTGGCGATTTTTTAACGTGAAGCCCCCATGAAACCCTTGAACGGGAAGATAATGGGTTGTTTAGGTGGCACGGCGGATATTGAAGCAGCACCATTCATCTTTTTTCCAGAGGGCAGCGACGACCCAGCCATTTTGTTCCAGGGTATCGGCGATGGGTTTGATTTGCTCGACTAAAATACCGCTCAAAATACCCCAGGTGGTGGGTTTGGCGATCGCCGACATTTGGGGAATCAGTTCAATAATAATTTCCGCCAAAATATTACAGACAATGCCATCAAAAGCACCATCATACATCTTGCTTAGGTGATCCAGACTCCCTTTTTCCACCATCATACGGCTCGCATCAATACCATTGAGATCCCGATTACTGTGGGATGCCTCGATCGCCAGAATATCCGTATCGACCCCAAAAGCCTGCTTCGCCCCCAACAACATCGCCCCGATCGACAAAATGCCAGAACCACAACCAATATCCGCAATCACCTGCTCTTCTGGCTTAGACCCCAAACGCATCTCCAATGCCTCCAG
>JBIKYI010000546.1:0-2717 GCA_044355355.1 Limnothrix sp.
CGAAATTTCATTGACTGAATTAATTAGGCAATTTATTTACTGAAAGGGTCATATTCCGCTAACAATTTTTCCAGTTTTGCTTCATCAACACGACTAACAATACGTTTCGATTCTTCGATATCACGGGTCGTTTTAGACAGACTAATAGTGGAGCTAAGGGAAAAGACATAACTCATACCTAAATAGCCTTTAATCCAGCCATCAATGGGCAACATATAAATACCGATACTGGTGGCGGTGATGGACAAAAGAAATGCCAACCATGTTTGGGCAATCCAAGCGTTAGTGTGGGTCGCTGGTGCTTGAAATTTGGATATGCTCATGGTGTGAACCTCACAATGTTTTTCAGGGCGTTTTGTTGTTTACTTCTCTATCTTGTCAGAGGAATTTCTGTACCAACAATGAGCAAAATCCAGTGGAGAAAAGCCTTCTGTAGTTTTTCGTAACGGCATGAAGTGGGGTGAATAGGGGTGAAGTAAGATGAAGGAGCGCTACTGCGATCCTGCTATTTTTCGTGATAATTAATTGTGATGCTTGATGTTGAATCATTAGATGTTTGGTTTCCCCAGGAACGGCGATCGCCTCTGATCCAGCAACTAATCCAAACGGTGGGTTTAACGCGGATCCGAGCAGATTATTTTGTACGGTTGTGGATCTATCTTTGTGTGAAGCATGAACTTGCTGTTAATCCGGCGATAAAACCGCCCCTCAAGGACTTAAAAACAAGCTTTGGGGCGGTGATTTGTACCCATCGTGAGGCGGCGGAGTTGTTCTATCACGATCAGGATCAGGGGGGCGATCGCGCGGCGGGGATGATGTTAGATAAACTGGCAGCTTTGGGGTTAATTAAAAAATATTTTGACGGCAATACAACCTGTATCGAAGTGCAGCCTTTACCGCAAACGTTGCAAACTTTAAATCGGTTGCCAGGGACGATGACTACACTCAAAATTCCTTTAATACTGGATAATTTTGATCCCCGTTGTGATGCGATTCCCGTAGCTAATTTGCTGGTAGTAAATTATAACTGGATGAGTAATACCAATGATGCTATTCCCCATCGCATTGCGGGTTTGTTGAGGCAATGGGGTAGAAAATATCCCCAGGGCATGAGAGTCTTACGGCGATCAGATAATGCCAATCCGGTCGGTTTTTATTTGCTTTATCCTACGAAAAGTGAATCAGATCTAAATTTCTTTAAGCCGGCAAAAAATGCTTTATATCTCACAACTTTTGCTGAAGTTGATCCTTTTGTTATGGCAGAAGTGGGAGATCAAGATTGTGTGTCGGTGTTTATTCGGAGTTGGATGATTGATCCGCTTTATTTGCAGAATTATCGCGCCAAATTTGTCCTGGATGTGAAAGCAACGCTTAAAAAAATGTTATTAGATTTTCCTAATATTTGTGATCTTTATACTTTAATTATTCATCCTAGTTATGCTCAGTTAGGAACCGCTTTAGGGTTTCAGAATACCCATCAGGATTCGACGGCGACAATTCACTGGATGTATCAGGCTTTGGATCGGTTTATGGCGCTTGATGTCGAAAAGGCGATCGCCACCTTGTGAAAGTCTCTGTGTATTGGTGAAATTACCCATTGAGTCCTCTGGATGGGACTCCTGAAAATGTTTTAAAATCCAGCAAAAATTTAGGTCATTGGGCGAGGTAGCGGTCACCTGACAATCACCTGCCTATAATATTTAAGCAGTCTTAATCCGAATGGCGATCGCCCCATGAGCAAATCCGACCAAATCCGCATCCGTGGCGCAAGGCAACACAACTTAAAAAATGTGGATCTCGATTTGCCCCGTAATCAGTTGATTGTGTTCACGGGGGTATCCGGTTCGGGGAAGTCGTCGTTGGCATTTGACACGATTTTTGCGGAGGGACAACGGCGTTATGTGGAATCCCTCAGCGCTTACGCCAGACAGTTTTTGGGACAGTTGGATAAACCCGATGTGGATGCGATCGAGGGGCTAAGTCCGGCGATCTCCATCGACCAAAAATCCACTTCCCATAACCCCCGCTCCACCGTGGGCACGGTCACCGAAATTGCCGATTATCTGCGCTTGCTGTTCGGTCGTGCGGGTGAACCCCACTGCCCCCAATGCGATCGCCCCATTGCCCCCCAAAGTATTGATGAAATGTGCGATCGGGTGTTGGCATTGCCCGATAAGACCAAATTTTTACTCCTTGCCCCCGTGGTGCGCCACCAAAAAGGAACCCATAAAAAAGCCCTCGCCACTATCGCTTCAGAGGGATTTGCCAGGGTGAAAATTGATGGGGAAATTCGTGAACTGAGCGACAATATTGAACTGTCAAAAAATCAATATCACACCATCGAAATTGTGGTGGATCGTTTGGTGAAAAAAGAGGGTATTCAAGAGAGATTAGTGGATTCCTTGAGCACCTGTTTAAAGCATTCCGAAGGGACGGTGATCGTTGATTTGGTCGATCAAAATGAGCAAATTGTTTTCTCTGAAAATTTCGCTTGCCCTGAACATGGCGCGGTGATGGAGGAGCTTTCCCCCCGGCTATTTTCCTTTAACTCCCCCTATGGTGCTTGCCCTGCCTGCCATGGTTTAGGGAGTCACCGTCGCTTTGCGGCAGAGCTAATTATTCCTGACCCAAAACAACCCCTCTACGCGGCGATCGCCCCCTGGTCAGAGAAAGAAAATACCTATTATTTATCCCTGCTGTATAACCTGGGTCAAAAC
>JBIKYI010000547.1:0-2715 GCA_044355355.1 Limnothrix sp.
GGACTTTGGGCAGGGCTACCCCTACTCCAGTACCGTTGAATTAGTCTCCGGCGAAATTGGTGATGATGTCACCCATTACCTCGCCACCTCTGAACAAACCCCTTCCGCTTTGATCGTGGGGGTATTTGTCGGTGCTCAGGGGGTTACCGCAGCGGGGGGGATTTTACTGCAAATTTTACCGAAGGCAGCAAGGGATGAAGCCCTTGTCAGTAAGTTAGAAAGTCGTCTTGGTCAGCTTTCTGGGTTTACGCCATTACTCCAGCAGGGGAAGTCGCTGCACAATATTTTTGAGGATTTGCTTGGGGATACGGGGCTACATATTTTCCCGGAAACTCAGATGGTGCGTTTTGATTGTGGTTGTACGTTTGATCGCATGATGGGGGCGTTGAAATTATTGGGTCAAGATGAGCTACAGGACATGATTAATAAGGATGGTGGGGCTGAGGCAACCTGTAATTTTTGCAGTGAGGTTTACCACGCGGATGTGAATCATTTAAGTCAGCTTATTGACGAGTTACAGTTACAGGAGGCGGAATAAGCACAAAGACCAGGTAAATTAACCACAAAACAGCAGGGGAAAACAAGCACAATTTTCTCCCTTTCCTTTGCTAGTTGAATCTATGTTCATCTTTTGCCAAGTGAAAATTGCATGAGTGTTGTCCTAAAGGTTTTGTAGCAGCGGGGCAGCACTTAACAATTTTTGGGTGTAGGGATGTTGGGGAGAGTTGAAAATGGTTTCTGTTTTGCCAAGTTCGACAATTTTTCCTTGGTTCATCACAGCAATGCGATCGCATAAAAATTTAGCCACCCAGAGATCATGGGTAATGAATAAATAGGTGAGATTAAATTCTGCTTTTAACTCCTTCATTAATGCCAAAACCTGCGCCTGAATACTTGCATCCAGCATACTGACAGGCTCATCACAAATCACGAGACGCGGACGGGTAATCAAAGCCCTAGCAATGCCAACCCGTTGCTGTTGTCCCCCAGAAAGTTGCCGGGGTAAACGAGAATAATATTCTTCTGGAGGCGTTAAACCGACTTTTTCTAACATCCAGATCACCTGTTCCTTGATGGCTGACCCTTCAGCTAAACCATGGATTTTGAGGGGATCACCAATATTTTCACCGACGCTCATTAAGGGATTTAAGGAAGCATGGGGATCTTGGAAAATCATCTGTAAATGGCGACGTTCGGGACGCATTTCTGCCACAGATAAACGGTTTAGTTCTTTGCCTTCAAAAATAACTTTGCCGCCCGTGGGTTTAATCAGTTGTAAAATAGTGCGGGAGAGGGTGCTTTTGCCGCAACCGGATTCACCCACTAGACCAAGAATTTCCCCTTCATAAATATCGAGATTAATGCCATCAACGGCACGGATCACCTGATTTTTTTCGCCTGTAATAATTTGCTGAAACAGATTGGCTTCGAGAATGTAATGTTGTTCTAAATTGTCTAAAGAAAGTAAGGGTTTTGGGGTTTCCTCTGGTTTAATTTCAGGGGCATCATGGAGATGTAAAGCTGATTCTAAAAGGGACTGGGTGTAGGGATGTGCTGGGTTTTTAAAAATCTTTTGGACTCCGCCCTTTTCGACAATTTTGCCCTGGTACATGACGGCAATTTCGGTGCAATATTCTGCCACCATGGCGAGGTCGTGGGAAATGAGTAATAGACCCATTTCTCGCTCGGCACAGAGGCGGGTTAGTTCTTGCAAAATTTCGTTGGCGACGGTGACATCGAGGCTGGTGGTCGGTTCGTCGGCGATGATCAATTTCGGGTCGAGGAGTAGGGCAAGGGCGATCGCCACCCGTTGACGCATCCCACCACTAAATTCATGGGGATATTGATCCCAGCGGTTTTCGGGAATTCTGACCGCTGCCAGGGTGTCGAGGGCTTTTTGTTTGGCGGCTTTCTTGTCCAGTTCAGGGCTGTGACATTGCAGGGTTTCTAGACAATGGTTGCCGATGGTCATCAGGGGGTCGAGGCGGGTCATGGGGTCTTGAAAGATTAACCCGACCACCTCGCCGCGATAATGGCGCAGGGCTTCCCCGGTTAAGTTGAGGATTGGTTCGTCCTGAAAATTGCCCTCCCCGGTGATTTGGGAACCCCTCGGCAATAGTTGCAATAAGGCTCTCCCAATGGTGGATTTCCCACAACCGGATTCCCCCACCAGTCCCAGGCGATCGCCCTTACCGACGGCAAAAGAGACCCCATCCACAGCCCATTGCAGGTCATTACCCCTTGGTGGGTAGGCAATGCGGAGATCCTTAACATCGAGGAGAGAAGTCATGGGGCAACCAAGTGAAGGAAAAACGAAAAAACTAACCTCCTGATTTTATCCCCCAACGAATCTCAGCGAACAATTGCGGTGAAGATCCGACGATGTACCCCACAGCAGTATATTTGTAGATGCTTTTGCCAGATACTTGTGCATCGATATTGTTGATCTTTTATATTCTTCTTAGAAATCTTCCGCCATGCGTTCTCTTTACTTTTTAGTGCCCGGTGTCAGTAAAAAATTTGCCAGTGGTGGACTTTTTGCAGAAATAAATACCTACGAACTCGCCCAGAAATTACAAACGGCTCAACTGGTTACCTATCGAGAGCGATCGCCAGATCATCAATTTTTACCGGAATTACTATCACAAATAAAGCCTAAAGATGCTATTTTTGTGATTAGTTGGGGATTTGATATTCCCCGCCTAGTTCAACAAT
>JBIKYI010000548.1:0-2707 GCA_044355355.1 Limnothrix sp.
TTTTGATTGTTACATTGGGGACAGTGTATTGTCATAGAGAGTCTTTGAGAGAAACAACTCACTCTATTTTGCTACAACATTACTTCTTTGAAACTCTCCGGAATTAAACATGCATATGATGAAGATATTGCCGCTCATTTGTCAAAGTTCAGCGATCGCCCTCCTTCTATCTACTGCCATGGCGATCGCCCCCACAGATATTTTCCTGAAGGATGTCCGCGCCGATGAAAATCCCTTGACAGGAGCCACCAATTTACCGACAAGTTTAACCTTGAGCGAACTGGATGGTTCTTGGCAAAAATTCAGAATTTCAGGTCAATATGAGTTTGCCGATCTTGTCAAAACATGGTCGAGTTTAATTGGTTTATCGACTTACAATAATACCTATTTTACCCAAGGCAAAACCGTCAAAATTCTCGGCAAAACTTACTTGGTTGCCTATCGTTTTCCCGTCACAAATGAGGCGATGAATCTGACTAGTATGTTTTCTAGTTGGCAGTTGCCAGGGGATTGTGAAGCCCAGGAAATGCCCGATCAAACTCTAACTTTAGACACAAGAGTGAGTCTTTCACTGTTGAATCCTGAAAGCATGGGTTCTCTGAATGATATCCAAAACTTGGATGTGAATGCAGAAATTCAGCAGTCTAAGGAACAAGCAGAAGCAAGGAAAAAAGCTTGTCAAGAAGCAGTGATGGCAAATATTAAAGTGGAAGCCCTGCAATATGTTGGTTCCATGAATCGTGGTCAGCAAGCCTATGCATTGGAGATGAATAAATTCACAGCAAATATCGATGATTTGGGTCTAGGTTTGCCTGGTGATACTGATGATTATCATTATTCTTTTGAATCACTTTCCCCTGATCTAATTGTCTCTAGGGCAACGGCTAAATCAGAAAATGGCTACCATATTGTTGGGGCTGTGGCTGTTACGTTAGACAATGACTATAGTTATACCATTTCGATTATTTGTGAAAGCACAGAAGCGGGTGGGGATGTACCTGATGCACCAAAGTTTAATTCAAACCTGCAAACTCTAACTTGTCCCATGGGTACAACGGAAATGTATTATTAGATTGAATGAGTCTGAATGAAATTCAATTAGATGGAACTGGATTAAACAACGACATGTTGCTAGTCACGTCATTTTGCTGTTGCTTACAATTTCTCCCATCAGCAGCAAAATGACTACCATGGGAGCTTCGTAAAAGTAATGTAATTGAATTGAAACCTCAATCATGTTAGGGCTTAATAGATTAAAAACTATTGAGTAAATTATTGCAAAATTGAAACTCTCAATGCTTATTTTGTTGAGCGTTATGTTAAACATTTTTGTTCGTGAGAGATAGTTAGGTGTTCGGGGATTGGACTGATCGCTCTCGGACTAAAATTTTATCTGTTCTCAACACCAAAAAAGGATGATACATCCTAACGAAATGGAATAATTTTTAAGATATTCAACGAAAACCTGTCCCTTCTCAGAAAGCCGCATTAGCCTAGAGTTATCAAGAGCGTGACAACGATCCTCTCCATCACAGGCGATCGCCGGGGTTACCGATTTCTTGAGATGTAATATTCGTAACATTCCCCCCGAAAATCATGAAAACCCTCGATAAAAATAAGCAGCTTTTCAAGATTCTTTGTAGTGCCGCCTGGATCGACGGTGAGATTCAAACTGAGGAACGGCAATATCTGCACCGCATGGCTGAGCAACATAATCTCAGCACTGACCCAGAAATTCGTGCTCTCTTGTCTGAGGCAGTTCAGTCTAGCCGTGATGCTTGCTATCGTTTGGTGGAGGAATATGTCGGTGACCAAGCGACGGAAACGGAATACCAAGAACTTGTGGATGCTGTGAGTAAACTGGTTTACAGCGATAGTGTGATCGACACGGAGGAAGCAAAATTACTTCACCGTATCCAAGCCCTAGAAACGGAAGTGAAAAATGCGAAATCTCCCTTCCAACGCGCCTTAAAATCGATTCAAAAACTCTATAAAGGGGCGATCGCCGAACTGGACTAGCACTAGACAAGAACACAACAAAAGAACAGCAGGCAACCCTAGACAATGTTTTACAATGGAGAGTCTCTAAATTTCTACCTGTGACGATCCATGCCTGACCTGTTAGCTCAACTGAATCCCTCCCAACGCCGCGCAGTCGAGCATTTTTGTGGCCCCCTGCTCGTGGTCGCTGGGGCAGGCTCAGGCAAAACTAAGGCATTAACCTCACGTATCGCCCACCTGATCCGGCAACATCGCGTTGAACCGGAAAATATTCTCGCGGTTACCTTTACCAACAAAGCCGCCAGGGAAATGAAAGAACGGGTAGAACTGATCTACGCCGAACAACTTGCTGAACTACACCACAACAAACCCCTCAGCAGTCTGTCGGAAATAGAACAAAAAAAATTGCGATCGCAAGTTTACAAGAAAGTCACCAAACACCTCTGGATCGGCACATTCCACAGTCTTTGTGCGCGGATGTTGCGCTTTGATATTAATAAATATCGAGATGAACGGGGGAGAACTTGGGAAAGAAATTTCTCGATTATGGACGACAGCGATGTCCAAACTTTAATTAAAAAAATTGTTACCCAGCAGCTAAATCTAGACGAAAAAAAGTTTAATCCCCGTAATATTCGCTATCAAATTAGTAACGCCAAAAACCTCGGTTTATCCCCCAATGATTACGCCAAAAAAGAAGGGGGTT
>JBIKYI010000049.1:0-10088 GCA_044355355.1 Limnothrix sp.
TGAGATGCTAAAATGGGTGTAACTCATAGGGATTTCTTATTGTTTTACTTAACATCAGAATATCCTTATGAGTCCCTCTTCAGAAAGACCCTAGCTGTTGCACTTCAAATTTGAATTGGCGCAATGAAAAATCCCCCTGAAATATGTCAGAGGGATAAAACTTAAATTAAGTTCGTTTCATTTATTTTTTGTAAGCTTTGAACTTCAAAACAGCTTCAAAACTTAATAGTCGAAATTAGTAGTCGAAGTCACCGCCGCCGGCAGCAGCACCAGCACCTTCTTTCTCGGGCTTGTCAACGATGATGCACTCGGTGGTGAGTACCATGCCAGCGATGGATGCCGCATTCTGGGTTGCAGAACGGGTTACCTTAGCGGGGTCAACGATACCAGCTTCGAGCATGTCAACGAATTCGTTGGTGGCTGCGTTAAAGCCGATGTTGAAGTCTTTTTCCTTCACGCGCTCGGCGATCACTGCGCCATTTTGACCTGCGTTCTCAGCAATACGCTTGAGGGGGGCAGTCAAGGCACGGGCGACGATGAGAGCACCAGTGAGTTGTTCAGCAGTGAGGTTTTCGGTTGCCCAAGCTTCGAGTTCGGGGGCGAGGTGAGCGAGGGTTGTGCCACCACCGGGAACGATACCTTCTTCAACGGCTGCTTTAGTGGCGTTGATGGCATCTTCGAGGCGGAGTTTGCGATCCTTCATTTCGGTTTCGGTTGCTGCACCAACTTTGATGACGGCTACACCACCGGAGAGCTTAGCCAAGCGTTCTTGGAGCTTCTCTTTGTCGTAGGAGGAATCGGACTCGTCGATTTGACGACGGATTTGGTCGCAACGGCTCTTGACGGCGGCTTCATTTCCATCGGCAACGATTGTGGTGCTGTCTTTGGTGATGTTGAGGCGGCGAGCTTTACCGAGCATGTCGAGGGTTGTGCTCTCAAGTTTGAGTCCTGCGTCTTCGGTGATGAGTTGACCACCGGTGAGGACGGCGATATCTTCGAGCATCTGCTTACGGCGATCGCCAAAACCAGGAGCCTTAACAGCCGCAACATTCAATACACCACGGAGACGGTTAACCACGAGGGTTGCAAGAGCTTCCTTCTCGATGTCCTCAGCGATGATCATCAAGGGCTTACCTTGGCGAGCCACCTGCTCCAGGACGGGAACGAGGTCTTGAACGAGGGTAATTTTCTTGTCAGTGATGAGGATGTAGGGATCTTCGAGAACCGCTTCCATACGCTCAGTGTCAGTGACAAAGTAAGGGGAAGTGTAACCCTTATCGAAACGCATACCTTCCGTGATTTCCAGCTCAGTCTCCATGGACTTGCCTTCTTCAAGGGAGATAACACCTTCCTTGCCGACTTTATCCATTGCTCTCGCAATCATCTCACCGACTTCTTTGTCGTTACCAGCAGAGATGGAACCAACCTGGGCGATCGCCGTAGAATCTTCCACAGGGCGAGCCAGAGCCTTGATCCGACCAACGAGGAACTCAGAAGCCTTATCGATACCACGCTTAATGGCAATGGGATTAGCACCAGCAGCCACATTACGTAGACCTTCCTTCACCATGGCATGGGCAAGCACAGTCGCTGTAGTTGTACCGTCACCAGCCACATCATTAGTCTTAGAAGCCGCCTGACGAATCAAAGCAACACCAGTGTTCTCGATGTGGTCTTCGAGTTCAATTTCCTTGGCGATGGTGACACCATCATTCACAATTTGAGGCGCACCGAATTTCTTTTCGAGCACGACGTTACGACCTTTAGGGCCAATCGTTACCGCAACCGCTTCAGCAAGCAGATCGATACCTTTTTCCAGAGCGCGACGAGCGTCCTCGTTATAGATAATAGACTTAGCCATAATGGATGAGTTTCTAGGATTAGAGATTTACAAGAACAAATAAAAAATTTGAAACGCTTATTCAGCAATACTTCGACGAATTACGCAACAGTCGCGAGAATGTCCTTTTCGGAAAGCAGAACATAGTCATCGCCACCAAATTTGATGTCAGTGCCAGCGTACTTGGAGTAAAGAACCTGATCGCCAACTTTTACATCAACTGCGGAACGAGTACCGTCATCGTTGCGCTTACCTTCGCCAACTGCAACAACTTCACCGATTTGGGGTTTTTCCTTTGCACTGTCGGGAAGAAGGATGCCACCAGCAGTTTTTTCTTCGGATTCGCTTACTTTCACGAATACGCGATCGCCGAGGGGCTTGAGGGTAGAAACATTGATGCTAATTGCTGCCATGGATAAAATCTCCAGATCTATGAAATGACTAAACTTTTAAGATTAAATTTGAGATTAAGATCAAACTTAACTAGGTTGAGAGTTTAGCACTCTCGATCCCTGAGTGCTAATTTAGCGGAGATGCTCCAACAGGCACAACACCCGGTAGTGTACGGGTTCCCGAACTGGCAATTATGGTTTATCGGTAGGCTGCTTGATTGTGTCGATATCTTGTTTGGTTTGATTTTGTTGGCTCAGAGAAGCCTCTTTTGCCTGCTTGCGAGCCTTGCGACTGTCCTTGACCCCCGCTTTTTTTTGTTTATCGACTTCTTCCTTGCTTTTTTTCGGTCGCCAATAAACCGCCTTTTGCCAGGGCTGTTTGACCACTTTAAAGCTGCAAGCCAGGGGATACAAAACAGGGATAAATTGTCGGGATGCCGGATCGCTCACCTGGATCATCAGGTTCAGTTCAAACTCAAAATTTTCGTCACGGGCTTCCTTTAATAAATCAGCAGTAAAAATGGGCTGATAAATTTCAAAGCGATTTTTATCGTCTAATTTGAGGCAATTTTCGACCGTTAATTTGCCCTCTAAAATTTCACGGGGAGCAATTACGCTACTCGTCTGGGCTTGGAAGAGATCAACATGAAGTCCAGGGGGAATACGAATTAATCGCTGGGATATGCCGTCGAAATCGGTCAGGCTACTTTGATCCCAGTGGATGGCGAAATATTGTGCTGGGCTTTTATTTTCGAGGGTAATCTTAAAGGAATTGAGGATATCAGTGAGGGGCGATCGCCCAAAATCGAACTTCACACCGAGAATTTCTGCCCAACCATACTGCTCTAACTGTCGTTTGAGTTGTGCCTGATCCAGACTGATCGCCGTTAATCTGTCCAACTCTTCTACAATGCTGGAGTAAAAATAAGCCAAAATCATTAGATAGACAATTAAAACAAGCAGATCAAAGGCATTCACAGCAAATAAATCATTCTCGAAGCAGGTAGATTATCCTCAAATCATTGTAAGAAATTTTGGACATTCATTCATTTTTTTACTTGACCATCAATAACAACCAAAAGAAATTCATAAAAATCATTTATTGTGCATTTTTTTCTGAAATTATTTTTTGGGATAATTTGGCAAAAAAATCCGATAAAGATTGTAATTTCCGACGTGATCTACTCAGTTTATTTTTATTCCAGTAAATTATCGCTATTTGCATTCTTTACTTACTTGGGCATCATCACAACAAAATTGATGCTTGCGTGCCATGGGCATCAGCCCTAAAAATCTTGCAAAAGGATGAAACTATCCTTAAAGCAAACTTACGCTTAAAATAACCTTGTTTCACCTGATGCATGGGATGCACAATCTATGGCAGATTCCACCCTACCGATACTCGATGTGCAAAATCTGACCCGCAGGTTTGGGGGGTTAGTGGCAGTTAATAACGTGTCTTTCCAGACCAACCAGGGCGAAATTTTTGGTTTGATTGGTCCTAATGGTGCGGGAAAAACGACGTTTTTTAATATGCTCACGGGCATGATTCCCCCTTCGATGGGTACAGTCATCTACCAAGGTCAAGCTATTCAAGGGTTTGCGCCCCATCGTATCGCGGCTTGTGGCATTGCGCGGACGTTTCAGAATTTGCGCCTATTCGGGAATTTATCGGCGCTTGAAAATGTGGCGATCGCCCGACATCTCCATCAGCAAACCAGTTTATTTGCAGGCATCCTCGGTTTACCAAAAGCCCGAAAATCAGAACAAGAAACCTATGACCGCGCCAAAGATTTATTAGATCTCGTCGGTTTAACAGGAAAATATCGACAGCAAGCCCGTAATTTTTCCTATGGTGATCAACGGCGTTTAGAAATTGCGAGAGCCTTAGCCCTTGAGCCAAATTTATTATTATTAGATGAACCAGCGGCAGGTATGAATCCTAATGAAAAGGGGACATTAAGTGATTTAATTCGACAGATCCGTGAACAATTTAATTTGACAGTTCTATTAATTGAACATCATATTCCCCTCGTGATGGGATTATGCGATCGCATTGCAGTCTTAGATTTTGGTGAATTAATTGCCCTCGGTGTGCCAGAAATTGTCAAAGAAGATCCAGCAGTAATTGAAGCCTATTTAGGGGATGAATAGATGTTAGAACTGATTGATCTTTCCGTAAATTATGGTGGTATCGAAGCCTTAAAAGATATTTACTTAACAGTGAATGAAGGGGAAATTGTCACCCTCATTGGTTCCAATGGTGCGGGCAAAACAACGACATTAAAAGCCATTTCTCGGCTGATTAATCCTATTAAAGGAAAGATTATCTATAACGGCAAAGATATCACTAAAATTGCTCCCCATGAAGTCGTTATCGCAGGCATTGCCCATAGTCCAGAAGGTCGTCGAATTTTGGCGCAACAAACAGTTTTAACCAACTTAGAATTAGGCGCTTATGTCCGTCAGGATAAGTTAGGGATTAAAGCGGATTTAGAGAAGCAATTTGCGATTTTTCCTCGCCTTGCTGAACGTAAACATCAAATTGCCGGAACCCTCAGCGGCGGTGAACAACAAATGTTGGCGATCGCCCGTGCGGTCATGAGTCGTCCTAAACTACTTTTGCTCGATGAACCGAGCCTCGGTTTAGCACCACAAATTGTCAAAGAAATCTTTCAAGTTATTCGTCAATTACACCAGGATGGTACGACTATTTTACTCGTGGAACAGAATGCGAACCTTGCCCTGGAATGTAGCGATCGCGGATATGTTTTGGAAGCGGGTTATCTGAAAATTAGTGGTAATGCCCAGGACTTATTAACCGATGAACGGGTCAAACAAGCCTACCTAGGTTAAAGTAACGTTAGTCAATGATCCAGACTAAAATATCTGTACTAAATCTGCATTGAATTTGCACTAAAAATGATTAAATGTTTCGTTTTTATTAAGTCTTAATTGAATTTCTATTTAGTTTTTTCTGATATTTTCCTGTGAATATTAAAGCTTTTTTTCAGGGAATTCTCAGAAAATTATCCGTAATCCCTTTTGGGAAATCTGTAGTTACTTCCCACAATCACAACAACTACCATGGTCAACAGACCCATAATTTGGAGGGATAGTTTCTATGACTTTTTCTATGACGAATACAGAGAATAATACAAACCAATGGCGATCGCTGCGTGCTCCCATCACAGCCCTGGTGCTCGGTTGTGCTGTCGTTTTGAGTGCGGCTCCCCAATGGAATCAAACAGCGAATCTTCCCGCTGATGACACAGTCCCACGACCGGAATTAGCGATCTATCGTCAGGAACTTGTATTCAAACAAAACGATCTATAGTTTGAATGATTTATAGTTTGATCTATGTGACTTATGCAGTACTCCAACAAAGACCAAAATGGCTGCGGTAACGAATGCTGAAACAGGTATCAAAATATATGGCGCAATTACTCTGATTTATCCTAGATTTAGATCTGGATTTATGCTGATGAACAATGGCGAGCCATAGCGAAAATACGGTTTAAATATGATTTCAATAAGGTGTAAATAAGGCAAAAGTATGGCGAAAAATCCCTACCCTAAATTGGCAAATAGACTTGCTAAAATCAGCGTAGGTATATTCATGGGTTAAATAATCTGAGGCGATCGCCATTATTTGCGACCCTGTTAACTTTCGGTTAACGCTTTTCCATCCACCATCGAAGACTGAACATACGGCAAATATACAGAAATGAAGAAAACTATGAAACGAGCTAACAAATTTTTACAGCGCTTTAGTACTCACATCGTGGCGTTAGTGGTTGGCTGTGGGGTCACCTTTGGCGCGATGCAAAGTTCTGGTCAAACGGCTAATCAATCCCTGGCGGATACAAAAAACCCAACCCAAGTTGCCGCTGTGCCGATTTCTGGTGAACGTAGTTTTGTAGCGGATGCGGTTGCCCGTACTGGGGGCGCGGTCGTGCGCATTGATACGGAAAAAACAGTGGTACGCCGTTTTGAGGATCCCTTTATGAATGATCCTTTCTTCCGGGAATTCTTCGGCGATCGCTTTGGTGGCAATATGCCCAGCCAACAGGAACAAGTGGTAACGGGTCAAGGTTCTGGCTTTATTACCGATGCGAAGGGCATCATTCTCACCAATGCCCATGTGGTTAGCGGTGCGGATAAGGTGACGGTAACCCTCAAGGATGGTCGGAGCTTCCAGGGGGAAGTGAAGGGTACAGATGAAGTGACAGATTTGGCGGTGGTCAAAATTGATCCGAAAAATGAAAAAATTCCCGTCGCGCCCCTCGGTGACTCTAGTGCTGTGCAGGTGGGGGATTGGGCGATCGCCGTGGGTAACCCAGTGGGATTAAACAATACCGTCACCCTGGGGATTATCAGTACCCTCGAACGTTCCTCTGCCCAGGCAGGTATTCCCGACAAACGCGTTGATTTTCTGCAAACCGATGCGGCGATTAACCCCGGCAACTCCGGTGGTCCCCTCCTGAACGCCAAGGGTGAAGTGATTGGGATCAATACCGCGATTCGTCGAGATGCACTAGGGATTGGGTTTGCGATTCCGATTAATAAAGCGAAGGACTTAGAAAGTGTTTTGGCTGCGGGTAAAGCTGTACCCCATCCTTATATTGGGATTCGCATGGTTTCCCTCACGCCGGAAGATGCGAAACAAAATAATGCTGACCCGAACTCCTTGGTCACTTTACCGGAAGTGAAAGGTGCTTTAGTACTCGGTGTTGTCCCCAATAGCCCTGCTGAAGGGGCGGGTTTACGTCGAGGCGATGTGATCACCAAGATTGACAACACCCCCATCACCGATGCCCAACAACTCCAAGAAATGGTGGAAAAAACGGGTATTGATGCTTCCCTCAAGGTCGAGGTACAACGGGGCGATCGCACTATTCAGGTCAATATTAAGACTGCCCAATTGCGCGAAACAGCCCAAGAATAATGTATTGAATTTTTCTGTAGATTTTTCTTTGGTTCATGTTAATCCCCCATCGAGTCACGAGCGGGGGATTTTCTTTTCTCTTTCTCTGGTCGCACCATTCCCAGTCGAAAAGTCTGTGACCGAAGACTGACCGCTAAAATGGCTGTATCTAAATCATTTGGTAAAAATGCCCCTATACCACTCAGTTATCAGCGTTAAAACGAGATGAATATAGAACAACAGTTACAAATTCTCATTGACCAAGCTCCCCAAGATGGCACAACACCGGAGGTGATTACCCATGCGGTGAATCCCGTGCTACAAAAATTTGCGGCGGAACTGCAGCATCTAGATTATTTTGTCCACCAGTCCACGGGGGGGAATTGGCTACTCACCACCCTCAGTAATCGGAAAAACCCCAACCTGGAAAAAAAGGTGATCTACGCTTTCTCCGCCCCTGAAGATGGGGAACAATTTGCTGGCGATCGCCCCGATCCAGACCTGACACTGCAACGCATTCCCGTCACCCATATTTTGTTCCAACTCTTTGCCCTGCAACAACTTGATAGCATCGTCTTTATGGAAACTGCCGGAAACACGAGCCAAGGCATCGAAGTACATCGTCAAGACCTCCAAGACGCAATCCAAGCCAAACTGCGTCACTACCAAAGGCAAAAGAACTCTCCTAGTCAATTCGCATAAATCGCGAATCCGAAGAATTAGGATAGACTCTGTATCAATGTTTTGTCCTACCTAAAAGCCGATATGTCTGCGATCGCTGTTCTGTGTGCTCTCAACTGTGCCATTGCCTCCGTTTCCGATGGACAAGCAGCGCTGCCCCAACAACTCGCCCAATTGCCTATCGTTCAACCCCAGGAATTAGAGCCGACATTAGAGCCGACATTCAATCAAGATTCAATCAATCAAGACTTAATCAATGGGGACTCTATACCCACCAACCTAGGCAATGGGCAGATCGTGCCGCCGGAAACTATCTCTACGCCGGAGTTTAGCGACCAACCTGTTCAAGAAATTATCGATAGCGCCCAGGAATTAACCATCGAAGATGTGACTCCTCAAGAACCGGAACCGGAATTTAATGGCGTACAAATTCAAGATCGCTCAGGTAACGAGCAGGCATTCCCCCTCGAAGCGACCGTACCTGAGAAAACGTTACGGGTGTTGGAGGTGATCGGCGATCGCCAGGAATATGACGAAATCGGTCAGATCGTCACCGCCGTCGGCAATGTCATTGTGCGGTTTAATAATGGCGTTTTGACTGCCGACAATCTCCAGATTAACCTCAACACAAAATTGGCGATCGCCACAGGCAATGTCGCCCTCCAACGCGGCTCCCAACTACTGCGGGGCGAACGATTCGATTACTTCTTTGTCCAGAACCGGGGTTACATTCGGTCAGCCCAAGGTGAAGTACTGCAAAATAACCTCAATCAAGATCTCAGCCTCCAGCCCTCCGCCGCCCTTAACAACCCAGGCGACCCCACCCTGCTGTTAAACGAACGTCTCCTGCTCCAACAGCCCACCACCAACGTCAGAGGCACAGGTGATGGCTTAAACATCAACATCGGCAGCGATCGCAACATCCCCCAGCAAAATATCACCAGGGAAAGCGGCACCATTAACCGTGTGCGCTTTTACGCCGAAGACGTTGAATTTTACGATAACCGTTGGGAAGCCAAAAACGTCCGCCTCACTAACGATCCATTCAATCCCCCAGAACTCGAACTCACTGCCACCACTGCCACCTATCGCCAAGTGGACGAACTGACCGACGAACTCGTGACCACAGATACCCGGATGGTCTTTGACGATAACGTCTCACTCCCCGTATTCCCCCGCACCTATCGTTTTAGTAAGTCCGATGATCAGGGCATTTTTAGCATTGTTTCCATTGGTTACGACGATGAGGAACGGGGTGGACTCTATCTCCAAAGACAGATCACTATCTTTAAAGATGAGCGGGGACAATGGAGCATCACGCCCCAATATCTGGTACAGAAAGCTTTTTTCCCCGACACCCCCCTCGGTCAATCCCAGGATACAAACAGTGTTGAGATATTTTCCCCGGATGTTTTTGGGGTAACCAGCAAGTTTAATTATAATTTCAACCCACGTTTTTTCATTGTGGCAAAGGGTTCATTGCCGAGTTTAAGGCTGGAGGAACTGGAGGATCGTCTCAAAGTGAATATCAGGGTAGAACAACTCTTAGGCAATCTCGGTAATCCCTTTCGGCTTAGTCAGGAATTTAATTATCGCGATCGCCTGTTTAACGGTTCCCTCGGTTTCCAACGTGTCCAGAGAAGTTTGGGTTTGGTGTTGCGATCGCCCCAATACCGCTTTGGTAACTCCGGCTTTAGTTTGAATTATCAGGCCAGTCTCCAAAATATTCAGGCGAGGACAGATCGTGCCGAACTCATCGATGCCAACAACCGTGGCGATCGCCTAGTCAACCTAACCCGCTACCAGGGTACTGTTGCCCTCAACCATGGACTACAACTATGGCGCGGTGAATCTCTGCCGGCAACTCGCGATCTCGGACTACGTTACAGCTCCCAACCGATTGTGCCCTACCTCTCCCTTAATACGGGAATTCGTGGCGTTGCCAGTCTCTACAGTAATAACGATCAACAAATATCTGTCATTGGTAGTATTGGCATTCAGGGGCAATTGGGACATTTATCCCGTAACTTCCTGGATTACACAGGCTTCAATATCACCTACACCACCCAGTCTAGAGGGGAAACATCTCCCTTTCTCTTTGACCGCATTGCCGATCGCCAAACCATTAACTTTGGTATTGCCCAACAGATCTACGGGCCGATTATTGCGGGTTTCCAAACGTCCCTCAACATTGATACGAATGAAGCGATTAGTACCGATTATTTCTTGCAATATAAGCGGCGTACC
>JBIKYI010000549.1:0-2695 GCA_044355355.1 Limnothrix sp.
CGTATTTCTTTTTTATCAATGTCTCCTACTCATATTTTTAACCTCAGTTTTTTGCCAAATCACCATAAAGACCCCTTCGATAGGATGTTGATTTCTCAGGCTCTCTGGGAAGGATTAACCGTGATTTCTAAGGATGGCAAATTCAAGCTCTATGATGTGCCTTTGCTTTGGGATTGATCTTGATAAAAGGCTAACATTGTCAGTGAATTGTTTAGAGCATTTATCTGTCTAGCGCGATCGCCGATCTTGTCGTGTAATTTCTCCTACTCAGCCGATACATTTTTGGGAACGCATCATACTTACAAATATCTCCTAAAGGCGATCGCCATCTTCGCCAAGGTCACAAAAATAAAGAGTAAGATAAGATCACGCTTATGGCTGTCCGGTGGCAAATTGAAGCGGGAAATAATAAAAAAATAGCGGTAATGGTTAGCTAATTTCCTACAATCTATGAATTATAGAAACTATATTACGATTGAACCAAATAAACGCGGTGGTAAGCCTTGTGTACGTGGCTTGCGCATTACAGTTTATGAAGTTCTTGAATATTTGGCTTCCGAGATGACAGAAGCAGAAATTTTGGATGATTTTCCCAATTTAACACGAGAAGATCTAAAAGCTTGCATTGCTTATGCTGCTGATCGAGAACGTCGGTTAATGATTGCTCCCCTATCCGCATGAAGCTACTCGTTGATAAAACCGTAAGTTGAAAGTTCATCGTTATTTGCTCTTTCATACTGAGAATTAATCGATTACATGTTTAGCGATTGACTGGTTTAATGTCCAGAAAAAGCACGATAGACAGTAATTTCAAGGGCGATCGCCACGGTAAAGAGTCTTTGGCTGCGAAGACATCGAAATTGACATCCGGCAATCTGCCGTATAAGATCGAAGCTTAACAGCCCTTCTAAAGTTTCTGTTTAATTGATATGGCTTCTCCAACTCCCCCCAAATCCATGGCACGCCTAGAAGCTCGAATTAGCCCAGAAACAAAAGCTCTTTTGCAAAAGGCAGCCGAGTTAGAAGGACGCACCCTCACTGATTTTGTGGTCGCAAGTGTTCTGGCAGAAGCTCGCCGAGTGATTCAACAACATCAAACGCTCCAGCTTAGTCTTGCAGATAGCGAAGCCTTTGTTGATGCGCTCCTCAATCCCGCCCAGCCGAATAAAGATCTACAAGCTGCTGCCCAACGCTACAAACAAGTGATGTCAGTTTGATGGTTCTCAAAATTGAAGCCTTTGATCATCGCAAACATCATCGCGCAGACTTTTCTTGTGGCAAGGATAGCTTAGATAGCTACCTCCATCAGCGGGCATCACAGGATCTCAAAAGACGAATCACCACCGTATTTGTCTTAATTGATGAGCCAGAAAACAATATTTTGGGATATTACACGCTGTCCTCATTCACCGTTGACATCACAGTTCTGAATGCAGCTTTCGCGAAAAACTTGCCCCGTTACCCCCTATTGCCAGCGACATTACTAGGTCGTCTTGCCGTTGATCAGCGACAAAAGGGTAATGGATTTGGTGAACTACTCTTGGTCGATGCCCTCAGAAAGTCGTTGGCTGTCTCGGCACAAATTGCGTCTCTGGCGGTGATCGCAGAAGCCTTAGATGAAGCAGCGGTCAATTTCTATGTAAAGTATGGATTTCAGCAATTTAAGCAAGATCCCATGAAGCTCTATTTGCCGATGAAATCAATTGCAGAACTTTTCCAAACGCTTGGTATTTAGTCCTCTCACTTGGTTGCACACTAAAGGGCGATCGCCCCATAAATCACGATTTAAAATAATGGCATGTTATTAAGCTTGTTTATTTTGGGATGTTAGACATCTGTTCACCTTCAATCTTCTTGCCCAGAATCGTGTAGAGTCTCATTTTTTCTGCACGACCCCGGATGGGCACATTGCCGAGGGCTTTGATGGCGTAATGGTCTCGCACGAGGGCAAAGGTGGCAGCGCTGAGGATGACATTAAAGGGGCGATCGCCCAGTTTTGCAACTTTTTTATTCAGGGATTCCAGACGCGAAGCTGTATTGACCGTATCCCCCACCACGGAATAGCTAAACCGTTCATAGCCACCCACACTACCCGCAATCACTTTCCCCGTATGGACACCCACGCCGATGGTGATTTGGGGTAAACCCTTGGCGGCAAGGTCAGTATTAAGAGCCACCAATTTTTCATGCATCTCCAAACTGGCGGCGATCGCCTGGATGGCATCCTGTTGAATTTCGGCAGCGGTAGCACGGGCAAAGGGCACACCAAACACCGCCATAATGCCGTCACCAATATACTTATCCACAATGCCGCCGTGACTCATGATGCATTCAGTCATCTCGTGGAGATAGCTATTGAGCCAGGGTAACAACTCCTTGGGGGGGAAATGCTCAGAGATCTGGGTAAAACCACGAATGTCGCTAAATAAGACCGTGGCAGTAAGTTCCTGGGGTTCGAGTTGCCCCTGGGTGAGAATTTCTTCCTTGCGTTGCCAAATCATCTGCGCCATTTCTGGGGAAACATGGCGGGCAAACAGACCCATCAATTCCTGTTTTTCATATTGTTCATAGAATTGCAGAGCCATACCGCTGATCAACACTGTGCCAATGGGGGCGATCGCCGGGAGAAGGAACCCACCATAGATCAAACTCAGTAGACAGATCAGCCACCACCCCAGACCCACCAGACAGAGGA
>JBIKYI010000550.1:0-2692 GCA_044355355.1 Limnothrix sp.
ATGGTTTCCTGATCCCAATAAGCACCCTTCACCAAGCGCACCGTAATCGGCGTACCGCGTTTTTTCGCCCATGCAATCAAATTTTCGAGGTCAGCGTAGGAATCCCGCAGATAGCCCTGCAACGTCATGCCGATATCACTGCGCGTCTTAAATTCGTCCTCCAGCAACACCTCCTTCAAAATCGCCAGCGTCAAGGTTTTGTAGCTGTAATGCTCCATGTCGAAATGCACCGCCACGCCCAATTCCCGCGCCGTCCGCAACAAGAGCCGCACCCGTTCCGCCACATTTTCCTTACTGCCCACCGGATCGAGGGGGTCAAACTGGGAATAAAACGCCGTCAACTTCACCGATACTTGCACTTTCGGCAGGTCTTCACCATCCGCCTGATCAATCTGGGGAACCGTTGACCAATGCTTTGCCTCCGCCGCCAAATCCGTCATCAAATCGAGGTAAGTCTGCTGATATTTCGCCGCTTCTGACTCGGTGATCACCGCCTCACCCAACAGATCAATCGTAAAACCCATCTTCTCTTTACGGAGTTTTTCGATGGTTTTTAGCACCTGTTTCGTATTTTCGCCAGAAATATACTTAAAAGCGAGGGTTTCCACAGCTTTACTAATCGTAGCAGCAGCAATCTGGGCTGGCGGCGAATTCGGCTCAGTGAAATTCAGAATACTTTTGAGCGCAGCAGGCAACTCGACCGAGGCATCCCCTAGATATTGCTGGAGATGTTGGGCGATCGCCGCATTATCAGGCAGAGCAGGCAGAGCATCGATGAAGCGAAACAATTGCACCCGTAAATGGGGATTACCCATCGTCCAGTCCAGCAATTTATCATCTAGACGCATCTGATCCTGCAATTTCGCCAAAAATGACCGTTTTTCCCGTGTTGCTGAGATTAACTCCTTGGCGATCGCCTGAGTTTTCGATTCGTAATTGCGTTGAGCGTCCATAACCACGGCTTAAAGTTTCCTAAAAAAATAGTCCAACATTCCATTCTAAGAAATTGCTCATCTCTAAGCATCAGAATTGTCAGTGTTTCGCCATTTTTTTCAAGCTATTTTGTAACAATTTTTATCCCTCCCCTTTTTCTTCCGTTAGTGTGCTAATTTGATCCAAATAGCGTTGATATCAGAAAGTCAGCAAGAATGCAAAATAATACAGCCAACTCATTAAATCCTCAAGTTGTCAGTCATCCTGAAGTCACCAGTTTTCTTCGAAATTGCAAAGATAAACAGTTTGTCAAGCAGGTTTTAGAATGTATCGAAAAACTAGTTAATTATCAATTTGATGGTGGGTTAAGGGTTAAAAAACTTAGAGGGAGTTCCAACAAGATTTGGGAAGCAAGAATCAATTCTGCGAGTAGATTATTATTTACCTACAATAAATCGTTAGACACAAAAACAGGTCAAAGGACTGTTTACAGAACAATTCAAGATGTTTGTATAGATCACGACGATGTATCTCGATATGCTAGTAGAAGAGCAAGAAGCCAGACTATTGAATGTCAGTGGCTTGATAGTGAAAATATTGAAATTTTAATCGGTGATTTGGATAAATCTAATCAACAATTGTCAGAAGAGCAGAGAGAGTTTTTAGACGTAGAATTAGAAGATGAGTTGACGATCTCTCAAGAAGCAAAAGATGAGTTACTAAGCAATATACAATGGGAAATTCTGCCAAATAGCAGAAAAGAGTGGGAAGAAGCAATTCTTGAGAATAGACAAGATTTTTCTCTTAAATTAACACCGGAAGAATATAAACTTGTTGATAATCAAACTAATCTTTTGCTTAAAGGGAGTGCTGGAACAGGAAAAACAACTATCGGTTTATATCGACTAAAACAATTTGCTGAGTATAGGGTTCGCGAAATGTCTTCGGGAAACAGTTTATACGTTGCGTATAATCCAATTCTTGTAAAAAATACTCAAGAACAATTTCAACGATTATTAGGTATTAAATCTGGAGATACAAAAACAGAAAATTGCTTCCAATTTAAAACAATTCAAGAATTATGTTTAAGCTTACTGGAAACTTATAACAAACATTTTGATAAAGATGAAGAAGTTAAATATAATACGTTCCTAGCAAGATATTCAAAGCATCGCCAATCAAAAAAGTACCCCGCTCCACTTGTTTGGACTGAAATCCGTAGTCTTATCAAAGGTTCAATAGATCCTCGAGACTTAGGTAATAAGTTTTTATCTTTGGCAGACTATGAAAACCTAAGTGCAAAATTCTCTCATGTCATCCAAAAGCAAGATCGTCCCGAAATTCATAAAATTGCACAATGGTATCAAAAAGAAATTATCCACAGCGAAAGGCGTTTTGATGAAATAGATATAGCCAGAGAACTTCTTGGCATTGTCAATATTAAACCTTATGATTTAATTGTTTGTGATGAAGTTCAAGATTTGACTAATTTACAAATTGAGCTACTAATCAAATTACTCAAACCTCATGGTTATTTATATTTTGCTGGTGACGAATATCAAATGATTAGCCCTAGTGGTTTCCGGTGGGAAAGCCTAAGTACAAGCTTGTATAGCAAAGGGTTAAAAAAGAAAGAAAGTGAATTACATCGCCAATTCAAATTTGAAGTGCAACACCTAGGGTCTTTCTGAAGAGGGACTCATAAGGATATTCTGATGTTAAGTAAAACAATAAGAAATCCCTATGAGTTACACCCATT
>JBIKYI010000551.1:0-2689 GCA_044355355.1 Limnothrix sp.
T
Organism: Limnothrix sp.; assembly: GCA_044355355.1. Classification (GTDB taxonomy): domain Bacteria; phylum Cyanobacteriota; class Cyanobacteriia; order Cyanobacteriales; family MRBY01; genus MRBY01. Next base: position 2 of record JBIKYI010000551.1, read on the forward strand.
TAGAGATACTAGACATAGACTTGATTTTACTGGATGTGATGATGCCAGAGATTGATGGAATTGAAGTTTGCAAACGCATCAACGCAATTCCTAAATATAGACCGATTCCGATTATTATGGTTACAGCTCTGACTGCCAAAGAAGATCTTGCACAGTGTTTAAACGCAGGGGCGACTGATTTTATTAGCAAGCCTGTTAACCCTCTTGAACTAAGGGCGAGGGTGCAATCAATGTTGAGAATGAAACGTCAATATGATGCTTTGCAAATATCCCTTGAACGCCAGTCCGTCTTAGAAGCAGAAAAGAGAGAACTATTAGAAAACCGCAATCTTGAATTAGAAAGGCAAGTGGATGAGCGAACTGTGGCTTTGAAAGCTGCATCAGATCTGATTATCCATAATTCTCTCCATGATGCTCTCACTGATTTACCCAATCGGAGGTTGTTATTAGAACGGATCGAGCAATCGATTAAGCAATCGCAACAATTGGACTCCTATGGATATGCAATCCTATTTTTAGATCTAGATCAATTTAACGTTATCAATGATACTTTGGGACATATTGCTGGGGATAAGATCCTCATCACAATATCAGAGAAGCTAAAGACTCATTTGAAAGATATTGATCTAATTTCTCGTTTCGGTGGTGATGAATTTGTAATTTTATTGGAATATATCGCTGATATTGATGAAGTAATTAAGATAGCCGAACGGATTTTGGAGGATTTTCAAACTCCAATTATTTTTAATAATGGTGAAATATTTGTTAATGCAAGTATTGGTATTGCCCTAGGAAGTAAGAATTACCATCAAGCCGCCGATCTGCTTCGTGATGCCGATCTTGCTATGTACAAAGCGAAGGCACAGGGACGAAATACCTACAAAGTTTTTGATAGCCAAATGCATGATCAGGCGATTAAACGCATGAGCCTCGAAACTGATCTGCGTCTTGCGATCGATCGCCAAGAGTTTATGATCTATTATCAGCCAATTATGGATATCCTGAATGGCGATCGCCTAATTGGTTTTGAAGCTTTAGTTCGTTGGCAACACCCGATTCGTGGCATGGTTTCTCCGATGGATTTTGTGGCGATCGCTGAAGAGACAGGATTAATTGTCGCCCTTGATAGTTGGGTATTTCATAAAGCTTGTAAGCAACTTGTCCAATGGAAAGAAAAATCCTCTAGCTCGCCCGACCTAAAAATGAGTATCAATCTATCAGCACAGGATATTCGCAATCCTAACTTGCTAAAAGATATCGATCACATACTGGCAGAAACTGGACTAGATGGAAAGTTTATCACTGTAGAAATTACCGAAGGCATGTTGATTACCGATATGAACCAAACAATCGATCTATTAACCGAAATTAAAGCCCGAAATATCCAAGTTAGTATTGACGACTTCGGTACAGGTTATTCATCACTCAACTATATTCATCGTTTACCTGCAGATTATTTGAAAATTGATTGCTCCTTTGTCAATCAAATCCAAGAAACAGAACGTAATTATCAAGTTGTCCGTACCATTATCACTTTGAGCAATCAACTCGGATTAGCCGTTATCGCGGAAGGTATCGAGACATCAGCACAGTTGGATATTCTGCGGGACTTAGAATGCGAATTTGGGCAAGGTTATTTATTTTCTAAACCCTTATCCGTTCAGGAAATTGAAGCAAAATTTATTCTCTAGAGGCACGATCAGGTAATTCCACAATCTCAAATTAATAAGTAGGACTAGCGGGCGCATTTGAACAAAAACCTACGATTATGGAAGAAATAATGTCTGTAAAATATATTCGATAAGGCTTGTAACGATTGACCTTTTTGGAAAATAAAATTTACCTCTAAGGATGACAATGCAGCGAAAATATCAGCGGGATTTCTATTTACAAGACACGTTTGAAGTAGCGAGAGCATTACTTGGCTCATATTTATGTACGCAAATTAATGGTCATTTAACTGCTGGGAAAATTGTCGAGATAGAAGCTTATATTGGAGCCATAGATAAAGCAGCCCATTCTTATCCAAATAAAAAAACGAAGAGGACAGCAATTCAATTTGGACTCGGTGGATATGCCTATATTTTTCTGATATACGGCATGTATTCACAGTTTTGTGTGGTCACAGGAAATAAAGGTATTGCAGATGTAATCTTGATTCGTGCCATTGAACCGATAGTAGGTATTGAAATTATGCAGCAAAGACGCAATACTAAAAATCACAAGAATCTAACGAATGGCCCTGGAAAACTCTGTCAATCATTAGGGATTACAACGCAATTTTATGGGGAAGATTTATTAGGTAATATCATTTGGATTGCACCGAAAGAAGAGACGATAGAAGATCCATCAAAAATAGCAACATCAAAAAGAATCGGGATTGATTATGCTGAAGAATTTGTAGATAAGCCATGGAGATTTTTTATCGCCACGAATCCATATGTTAGTAGGTTTCCTGCACCAAAAAGGACACAAGCGAATGTTTGAATTGGGTCATTATTCCCAATAATCTATTTGCAACCGTCATGAAACAAACCAAAGGAGCGATCGCCCAATGCAGTGCCAAAATTATTTTGAATTATTTTTCCCGAGTCAACATAATGCCATGCTGTTTCAGCACCTTACGCACCGTCTCCCGACAAATATGATCCACCAAACCCCGATTTTTTAATTCCGTCACCAACAGAC
>JBIKYI010000552.1:0-2687 GCA_044355355.1 Limnothrix sp.
GATCGCCCAGGTCTGGAACAGAGTTTCTCCTGGGACTGTCAAATAACCCTGTCTAATTATCACGGACATCAGATCATAGGTAAGGTGTTTATGGCGTGTACTTTTCTTGCTCGGCTGCGGTTAATGCGTCTGGGATTGTCTGCGGGGTTGATGTTAGCGACCATCGGCATTGGTCAGGAGTTTGCCCAGGCTTGTACCGATGACCAATGTTTACAGCAACGTCAATGGGCGGAGGAAAATCTCCAGCAGGCGATCGAGTTCCAGCGCCGACAGCAGGAGGAATGGGAATGGGAATGGGAACAACAGCAGCAGCAGTACGTGCCACCACCACCAAAACCCGACAATCCTTGGATTCCCCTAATTGGCTATCCGGTGAATGCGGCGTTGGTTTGGTGGCATGACAGCGATCAGAATCCCGGTTTTTCGTTGGCGGTACGTCGCTATTCTGTGTTAAATGCGATGGATGATGCGATGAATCACTGTTTTATGAGGGGGGGGCAAGGTTGTCGCGTGGCGCTTGTGACCAGTGCGTCGTGGATTGCGGTGGCACAGGGGGCGGATGGCGGTTTATATGCAGCCGAAGGAGGCAAGGAGGACGAGGCAAGGGAAGAGGCTCTCAATCGTTGTGAGAGTAGTAGTCAGAACTGTGCGATCGCCGCCATTACCCAAAACAACAAATAGCAAAAACCGAAAACTGAGTGAATTAACCGATGCTACACCTGAAGTCATTTTTTAAGTTGCCGGGGATCATGGCTCTATGTATCCCCTTCGCCATCCCCACCACTGCCCAAGCATTGCTCGATCCAGATCCCGACCTCTGGATCAAAATCTCGGAGGAAGGGACAGTCCCTACAAGGGAAGTCTATTACATCCGTGCCAATACCATCCAATCGCTCTATACACCGGAGCAAATTGAGCAGATGAAGGCAGATCCCTACAGCAATACACCAGCCTTTGCTGCTGATCTTGCTGCCACCGCAACCCGCACCACCAGAGTGATTCGCATCCGGGAACAGGGTCAAAATCCACCGGAATTAATGGAAATGAGAATGGCGATCGCCTGCCCCTCCGGTCAACTTGCCATTAACCGCACCGATACCTATGCCACCCTGGATCCCGCCTCAGAAGTCACTGTCAATACCAACCAAGTGCTCAGCATTGACACAGCCCCTTGGACAAAACAAGCCTACCTTGCCGCCTGCCAGGAAGATGTCTGGCGCTCAGCCTTCCTGTCCTATGCGGATCCTGCCTGTGCCGCCTTCGTCGAAAACAATCCCAATTACGCTTGCTTATACACAGTGCAATGTTCAGACGAACGACTTGCCCCTTTAGGTATGGGCTGTGTACCGGAGTATTACAGCAAACGCGGCTGGTATCTGCGGAAATACACCGATATTCTGCTGTGGAACAATGAATTTCGCCGGAGTAGCTACCCTGTACATTAGATTAGAGCTGTCAGGACGTTTTTAGCCTTCCACCGTCCAGTTTTCCTGGAGCAAAATGGGGAGATGGCGCACATCGTTCATGGTGTATTGCAGGGGGGTCATAGTGATAAAGCCCTCTTGGATCGCCTGCACATCGGTCGGGACATCTGGGGGGATATTCGGTTCTTCCGGTTGGGGAAGTTCTTCGATCGCCTCCCCGGAGAGCCAGTAATAGGTTCTACCCCTGGGATCCTGACGTTTTTGGAATTGCTCGATGTAACGGCGTAAGCCTTGGCGGGTAATTTTTGCACCGAGAATTTGGTCAGTGGGGAGGTTCGGAATATTCACGTTGAGCAGGAGGTTCGGGGCGATCGCCTTTTCAGAGAGTTGTTGCAATAATTTGACCGCAAAATCCGCCGCTGGCTGGAAATCATGGCTCGTGTGGCTGGCAAGACTCAGGGCAACGCTGGGAATCCCTTCGAGTAAACCCTCCATCGCCGCCGACACCGTACCGGAATACAACACATCTGTCCCCAGGTTTGAGCCATGGTTAATGCCAGAAAGGACAAAATCGGGAGGTTCCTGGAGGAGGGCACTCAGGGCAAATTTTACGCAGTCGGAAGGAGTTCCAGAACAAGACCAGGCAGTGACCTGGGGATCAAAAATCCCCTCAACGAGTTCGATATGAATAGGGCGATGCAGCGTCAAACCATGACCTGTGGCAGAACGTTCGCGATCAGGACAGACAACCGTGACTTGGTGACCCGCCTGGACGAGGGTATTGGCGAGGGTACGAATACCTTGGGCAGAGATACCGTCATCGTTACTGACGAGGATCTTGAGGGGGGATGTGGCGAGGGGGGCGGATGTCATGGGATGGGGGAACGGAATTAACGTGTTTTATGATCAGGGAAGGTTTACACTGTTAGTCTTGATTATCAAATAAGTTTAGTCGTAAATCTTCTTGGCATGACCACTTCTACTTTGACCCAAATTGAATCGGATTTGCAATCTCTTCAGCAGGAGGCGGAACAGGCGATCGCCACCGTTACCGCTTTAGACGAACTAGAAAAATTACGGGTTAATTATCTCGGTAAAAAGGGTCAACTCTCACAAATTTTACGGGGTATGGGCAAACTCTCCGCCGAAGAACGCCCCCAGGTCGGAACCGTTGCTAACCAAGTCAAAGATGTTGTCCAAGCCAAATTAGACAGCAAGCGCGAGGATCTACAAAATGCCCAGATCATTGCCCAACTGAAGGCT
>JBIKYI010000457.1:0-3286 GCA_044355355.1 Limnothrix sp.
AGGAGATTTACAGCCATGCTAGAAGATATAGCCGATTAGGAAGCATCCCGCGCAATTGTAATTCATGATCTTAAAAGATTTGACCCCTGACATAGCCTGGATTGTTCCCTGGAGGAAACTACAACAATTGTGTCATTTGTGGCGGCAACATGGTATTGCCACAGATGTTCCAAATCGCCTTTATCTTAGCGGAGATCAGCTTCTAGAGGCAGACATCCCCTTGGAGTATGAAATTTTTCAATTGGTGGTCGATCCGCAGTTCACAGCCCTGTTATGGGGGCAACGGCAAAGTCATGCTGAGATGCCAGAGGACTTGCAGGCGATCCCTGATGAGTATGCCGTAAATATTACTTTTACCCCACACCATGTGGCGGCGGTGCTGTCGGAATTAGCTAGCAATTATGGTCACTTGCCTCAACTACAAGCGTTAAAAGATCTGTCCATCCCGGCATCTTCCCATTTGCCCCAGGAGATGGTTTTAACTTTGTTGGATATTTTGCGATCGCCCGTTCTAGAGGAAGCCTTAAGCAATGTACCAACTCCCCCCAATCAACCCCTGAATGTCCTACTGAACAACCGTTTAGAACAGGAGCGCATTCTCAATAATGTCACCCACCGTATCTACCAGAACCAAGATTTGATGGTAACGGTGCGCATGGCTTTAGAGCAGGTACATCAACTGTTGCGGGTGGATCGCCTCTTCGTTTACCAATTGAATGTCGCTACGGAAAATAGTCATCAAACTTCGAATCGCGTCACCTTCGAGGTCTTAACGACGGGTGATGTACATCCCTTGCTGCATCGGGCGGAAATGTTGTCCCCAGATTTACAGAAGAAAATTTGTGACCATTACCAACGGGGTCTGCATCTAGCGCTCAATGACACCAGTGTGGATTCGCGTTTGAAGGAATTTTGTGTGCCCGTGATGGCGGAGCGGGAACAGCCTAAATCGGTGTTGATTTTGCCTTTGCTAGTGGATAATCGCCTCTGGGGTTTGTTGGTTGCCCATCAATGTTCGTCCCAGCGCAGATGGCGAAAAAATGAGATTGCGTTTCTCTACCATGTGGCGGAATATTTGGCGATCGCCATTTTCCAAGCCCGCTCCTACCAAGAACTCCAGGAACAAAAAATTCATTTAGAGAGCCTCGCCCTCCAGCGATCGCGGGAACTTGAGGATGCACTACTGTCCGCCAAGATCGCCAGCCAGTCCAAAAAAGAATTTATCCACATCATGAGCCACGAACTGCTCACCCCCCTCACCTCCATCATTGGACTGTCAAATACCTTGAGCTATTGGTCTGCCCCAGAAAATCTCAACAAACTATCCGCTGAGAAGCGCCAGAGTTACCTCAAAACCATCCAGGAAAGCGGTCTCAAACTGAGAAATTTACTGCAAGATATCCTCGACTTTTCCCAAACCGAAGCGGCAAGGACAATCCTCGACATTCAGCAATTTTCCCTCAAGCAACTCTGCTATGCCGTCATTAATTCCTTCCAGGAAATGGGCGATCGCCAAGGCTTAACCCTGAGATTTATCAACAACCTAGAACCAGAACAGGAACTCTTTTGCGCCGACCCAGCCCGTCTCGAAAAAATCCTTAACCACCTCATCGCCAACGCCATTAAATTCACCCCCCATGGCGGCGAAGTCACCTTTACCATCTGGCGGGAAAACCAAAAAGATGTCATCTTCCAAATCAAGGACACAGGCATCGGCATCCCCCCCCAACAAATGCCCCTCCTCTTCGAGAAATTTCAGCAACTAGAACCCTCCATTAGCCGTAGCCATGACGGTGCTGGTTTCGGTCTTGCCCTCGTTAAACAAATCGTTGAAACCCACCGGGGACAAATCCATGTGACCTCCACCCCGAAAAAAGGCTCCATCTTTACCGTGCGCATTCCCTGTCAGCAACTCACCGAACAGGACATTGCCCAAGGGGAACTGATCCCCGTCAAAAATAACGGGAGTCAGGGCAGAACCATTGTGCTCATTTCCCAGGATGAAGAGGTGGCAATGCTCATTTGTGACCTACTCACCGCGACAAACTATCAAGTGATTTGGCTGGTGGATAGCATTATTGCCCTCAGTCAGGTGACGGTGCTCCAACCCGTCTTGGTGATTGTGGATGCCCAACAGCAGGATCGTCCAATAGAGAAAATCATTAAGGGTCTGCGGACTATGCCCCAAACCCAACATATTCCCTATTTACTGGTGAGTGACCCTCTCCCACATTCAGTCTGGTCGCAACTCCAGAAACAGGGTTGTCAGGATTACATCAAAAAGCCGATCCAGAGTGAGATCCTCATCAATCGGGTCAATAACTACGTCCTTGCGTCTTTCTAGGGTTTGATGGCAATCACAAAGATTTCAGCTATCAGACATCAGGGTTTTGGTCATGTGGGGGGAATTTCTATTTGCGATCGCCCCATTTTTCAGGCAGGATTAGCGGGAAGATCCTTCACCGAATAAAAAACATAGACGAACCTATGCGCGATTTGTATCCCCCAATCCAGCCGTATAACACAGGGATGTTAAGCGTTTCCGAGATCCATGCCCTCTATTACGAGGAATCTGGGAATCCCCAGGGGCAGCCCGTTATTTTTATCCATGGGGGACCAGGGGGGGGCTGTCCGCCCATTTATCGACAATTTTTTAATCCGACGGCTTGGCGTATTGTGCTGTTCGACCAGCGAGGGGCAGGCAAAAGTATCCCTAAGGCAGAACTGCGGGAAAATACGACCTGGGATTTGGTGGCAGACATTGAGCGCATCCGGGAACATTTGGGGATTGATCAATGGGTTGTGTTCGGGGGCAGTTGGGGCAGTACCCTCTCCCTCGCCTATAGTCAAACCCATCCGGAACGGTGTTTGGGTTTAATTCTACGGGGGATTTTTCTGTTGCGCCGCCGGGAAATTCAGTGGTTTTATCAATATGGGGCGAGTGAATTATTCCCGGATGCTTGGCAGGATTTTCTCAAACCGATTCCCCCGGGGGAACGTCATGATCTCGTTAGTGCCTACTATAAACGGCTCACCAGTGGCGATCGCCAGATCCGTTTAGAAGCCGCCCAAGCCTGGGCAGTGTGGGAAGGGAGTACCAGTAAACTCATCCCCTCCAGCACCAGTAAAGTCACCTTTGCCCGTCCAGATTTTGCCGAAGCCTTTGCCCGCATTGAATGTCATTATTTTGTTAATAAAGGCTTTTTTGCGACGGAGGATCAACTCTTGCAAAATATTGATCGCATTCGCTACCATCCCGCCGTCATTGTCCAGGGTCGTTATGATG
>JBIKYI010000050.1:0-10021 GCA_044355355.1 Limnothrix sp.
TTTATAGATATCTTAAGCAGTCTATTCCGTTATGAGATGTCAATCCGTCAAACCTTTTATAGGAACGGATTTTAAGCGATTTTAAAATCCTTAACCTACTTTTTCGTTCCAATGCTACTCAACCCCCCTCGGCTGTGGTCAGGATTTTTTGGAGATAGGCTTGGGTCGATTGGGGCTGAATCTTATGGATATCACGCAGGGCTGGATCTCCCTGTAATAGGGTGGCGGCGAGTTCCTGCACTTGCAATCCTTTCTGTAAGCCTCTTTGCGCTACTTTTTGGAGAAAGGTTTCGGGGTGCTGACGGTCTAAGCCTGTTGCCAATTGTTCAAAGGTGGCGACGCGGCGATCCTCCCACATGGCACGGTGAACGGCTTCGCTCAAGGGTTGACCTGCTTTAAATTGTTCGGCGATCGCCTGAATACCTTGTAAATAGTTGGCGGTTTTATCAATACAACGGGCGCAATGATACCACTGCCTTAATGCCGTCATGGACTGCTGAAACGCGGCAAAATCTTTCTCCATCGCGGTTACTGCCTTCTCCTGCAAAGGTTGAGCAGTGACTTCCTGAATCCGTTTTAAATATGCCGGAGGTTTGGCGATCGCCTGTGCCACGGTCAGCCAATTTTTTGGACTCACAACCAAATCCTTACCACTCGATTGAGTCGTTTCTTCCACGGATGAGTTTGATAAAACTTGCTCAGATGTTGCAACGGTCAGTTCTTGAGCTTCAGCAACAACCTCCATCGGTTCCGGTATTTCTGGCTCTGGAACCACACTTTGCCGACTTGCCTGCATCACCTCCGCCCAACCCTGCGCCAACAAATTCCCCGAAAATAATTCCGCAAAACTGTAGTCCTTATTCCGCAGTTCGCCCCCCGTCACAGGGTTATAACTCGCCGTTTCCAGCAACGATAAATTACCCCGCTGTCCAATCCGAAACACCATTTCGGCATCAATATAATGATCCCCGTTCAGCTCGGCATAATGAGTCAGATAAAGTTGCTCACCATGCCGCTCAATCACAAAAGGCAAGAAACTTTGCTGCTCAAAACGCTGATGGAAACTTTCCCCTTGCAAAATCTCAGTCGCTAAACCGCCTTCATGGAGCAGTTGAGCCACATATTTCGCCGCCTGACTCCCTCCCCTGTTTTTCTGACGCTAAAATTCCTTGCCCTTGAGTTGTCGATGTTTGAACTGGAACAGGATTTTCAGAGACTGGGATTAATTCTTGGGTGGCGATCGCTGGCTCTGGAATCGGTGGGATAACTGCCTCGACTGGCACAGTGCTGAAAATTTGCAATTGTTCCGTTGCTTCAGGCTGAACCGGAGTCGCGGCTACCTGCTGTAATGTCGGTACAAATTGTCCTATATGACCCCTTAACAATTCTTTGTAGCTGGGATCATGGACAGCCAATTTAACCTGTAATTCCCCCATCAAAACCTGCACAACCGCCTCTAAATCCTTGGGCTGTACCCGCATTTCCATCCGTCCGCCAACTGAATAAAACTCCTCCTGAGCGGCTTGGAGTAAAGCTTCATTGAGGAAATATTTACCACCGCGACTCGTGGCTTCTGGGACTTGCACCACGTAATATTCAGGGGGTTTTCCGTTCAATCTGGCATTGCCATTCGCCTTAATCGTTAAATCCTGTTCTGCCGATTCCACCACGCCCCGATAATGACTCCATTCTGTGAGGAAAAGCCTTACCTGTTCTGGGTTTTCAAACGGTACGGGTTGTTGCTGGAGCTGCTCGACAATATCGAAATCCTGATGCATCAAGAGTCCCTGTCTTGTCTGCCCCTGATTATCCGTAAAGTTCACAAATTTTCCTTTGGGGAATTTCTCGTAGGCTTTCAGCAAATTCCCTGTAAACACCTGCATTTCCGTCCGCTGTGCCTGTTGCAGGCGATCAAATTCTCCATAGATATTGCGCTCTGGATCCACCGGATTTAGGGTAATGCTGGATGCTCGTCCGGTATTGATTTTTGAGAAGGGTAGGGAGAGCAGTTTTCCTTCGAGGCTAATAATTTGCATCGTCCAGTTGGTTGGCGCACTGGGACTACCGATTGCCCGACTTTTTTGGGCAATATCCACCACCACACCGGAAGAAACTTTGACATCTTCTAAACCCAAACTAAAAAACTGGACTGGCTCTCCCACCGGAAATTGTTCAATTAATTTTTGAACCGCATCTGATTGTTGATTGAGCTTTTCCTCTGTTTTTCCAAGGGTTTCCGCCGATTTTAGTGGGGATAAGACCCGTTCTCGATAGGCAGTCATCGCGGCTTGGAGGGCTTGGAGTTTTTCACTGCCCTGTTGTTGGGCGATCGCCTGCATCCTCCCCAAATCATGTTCTTCAATAGCCTTAATTTTTGCCTGCCCAAGACTTTCCCGTACCAAATTCATCACCTGTAGTTGGGAGGGCGGTTTGTTGATCACCTTGGCATCCACCACTTCCAGCATCACGGCTCCGGTAAATTCACTCACTCTCTGAGAATCCGCTGGCACAACTTCCATCATTGCCACGGTTCGAGCATCGAGGTCGAGTTTATCCGCCGCTAAAATATTTTCCCCCATCGCCTCTTTCTGTTTAATCAGGGCTTCGGTTTCGGCTTCGATAATGCCATACAGTTCTTCCTGATCTGCCAGTGGTAAAAGTGGGATTCGTCCTGTAACCCTTTCAATCAAAGCCGTGTCGCCATCCAGACTGCCACGGGTCGGATAGGAGAGCATCGCATCGAGTTCTGGATTTTCCTCCAATAATTCGGTGATCACTTCCTCCCCTGCGGTGTTCATAAAATCAATCACATTACCCACGCTCAGAGCAGAATCCCGTCCAGCAGTGGTGTTGGCGTTGAGAGATGCCATTTTCTTTGCCAAGATTGCGCCCAAGCGTTTCTCGGCGGGAACGTCTGCCATCACCAAGGTAAATTTCGGTTCAATCACTTGCCCAAAACGATTTGCCCGTCCCAACATTTGCATCATCTGGTTAATATCCCGCTCCGCTTGGGCGACGATCATGTGTCGGGGGCGTTGGTCGCTAAACTTTTCGGAGGCATGGAGACTAATTCCGGTTGCACCACTGCGATTCAAAATGACGACATCGAGCTGACCACTGTTGAAGCGATTGACGATATCGATCTTGGCTTGGGGGCTGGTGTCTTTGGCGGAACGAAGGGCATAGGTCATCCCTTGGTCGTTGTACTGAAGAATACTGCTGCGCCCTGTAATTTCATCGACGCGATAGCCCTCCTGTGCCAAGCGATATTTCATGTAATCGATGGAGCTGAGGGGAATTTTTGAAAAATCAGCGCTAGCAAGAATTTCCTTGGCTTCTTCAAAGGCGGCGATCGCCTCTTCTCCCAATTGTTCGGCGGTCATGGGAACTCTGATACGTTTGCCAAGATAGTCCGTAATAATCACGTCACGGGAACGTTCGAGATAACGATTCAAAACATCGCCAAAAGTCACCTCGATCGCCTCCCCTGCTTCGATACCTTTGTCCTTGGCATAGCTCCCAATGAAACTATCCATAGTATTGGACAGGGCAATTAAGGGTTTTTCACCTCGCTCTAGGGCGGCGATCGCCTCTTGTACTGTCGCTTCAGCTTTTTGGGCTAATAATCCCTGTTCGATGGCATTGTGCATCAGGGAGGTAAAATTCACAGACTTTACGCCTGCTTGACCGATGGAATTATCCTCACTCAAGCTCTTGGCTTCTGCCTTCACCTCCTTGCGTAAGTCCTTCATTGCTTCGGTTTTAGCCGCATCGAAACGGTCGATCGCCCGCATTACCGCTGAAATATTGTCGGCAATTTCTTGATCAACGGGAACAGTTTTGGCATCGAAACTGATGTTGTCAAAACTTCGTTCTCGCCGCAGCATATTTCCCGCGCTGACAAACTGGGTTGCCATCATTTGCTGGAGTGGAATTCCCCCTGCTTTCAGGGTATTTTCCAGACGATACATACTTTCCACGGCATGGATCGCGTCGGTTCCTCTGGCGTACAAATCCATCACGGCGGGATTTTTCGTGGCAGTAGCGGACATGAAAACTGCGCCTGCACTGAGATCCACCAATTCCCGCACAAATTCGGCACGGTTCGGAGCTTGTGCCATCTTCCATGTTTCGGACTGACCCCCGCCTGCTTCATGGGCTTCATCGAAAATAAAGACGGCACGATGGGCGATCGCCCGCAAAAATTCCCGACGATAGGGTTCCTTATTATTAACTGTTTGCAATTGATTGTAAGTTGTAAAAATTGCATCGTAGTTCCCCAAACCATTACCTTGCGCCAGTTGAAACATCTCGGCTTCCTGACTCGCTTTATCTCCGGTGGTCAACACTGCCCCATTTTTCAGGATGAGTTTTTCATTGTTGTTGGTCATAAACGGCGTAAGTCCATCCTGCCCAATATCCGCCAAATCCTCCAACATCGCGGCATAGAGATTCGGCTTTTGGGTCACAAACACGGGAATATAGCCCTGTCGTTTAGCATCGATGATGTTGGCAGCTCCAAACCGACCTTTACCGTTCCCCGTCTGGTCACCATTGAGAAAAATTTTGCCTTTATCCTTCTGGGAAAAGGCGAGAGCGAGGGCATCAATTTGCTCAGCATACAACACTGCATACATTGCTGCCTTGGATTCATAACCCAACCGTTCCCGCACAAAATCATCAAGATTGCCGTACTCCGCTTCCAAATTATCCAAAGCTTTTTGAGCGGCAACCGCCATGTTGGTAGGAATAAGAGTTTGTGGCGATCGCCCTTGGCTTCTCGGCTGGTAGGGAATGTTAAATTCTTCGCTCATGATTTTTCCTTCATTTATGAGAAAGGAGTTCTGAGTTCCGACAGAAATTGGGAGATCGTCACTGCGTCGTGCTGTGCCATTTGATTGGGATTGGGTTTTAGCAGCGTTAATTGGACTGGAAACTCGATCACCCCATTGGTCATCTGCCACCAGCTCAACCATGTCCCGTCGAATTCCACCAGATTCACCGCCCAGTTCATCAACCAATCGCCGATTTCGTCGGTGTCCTCTTTCTGATAGAGCAAAGGAGCCATCAAATAAGGATTGAGTTGCTGTAATGTCCGCTCCAACTCCCCCTGTAAACTTCCCACCTGTCCGTTCCGCTCCAACCATTGGTGGCACATCCATTCCACCCGCACCTTCATCAGTTCGAGGTACATCGGAAAATCCAGACTCGTTAACTCCGGCGGAATTCGCACCATAAATAACGCTTGATCCCCGTCTGTCGCTGGAATCCATACTCGGTCGGAGGTCTGATACTCGCTGTAACTCGGCAATTGGATAGTGCTGGAGATAATCATGGAGAAATCCTCGTAATTGGTTAAAACTGGTATAAATTCGGGGCGGTTCTAAGGCGGGTAATGGGCGTTCTGATTTACCCCGTCCAGCAATTTGAATGATATCGATCGCCCAACCTGCGCCCTGTTTGCGGTACAAATCGCCACTGATGGTGAAGTGATCGGTGACGTTGTAATGCTGCTGTAGAACATAAAAAAATCTTCGGGTTTCCAGACTGTTATAGGCTTCCGCTCGTTCCGCTGGAGTAATTTCTGGTTTGCCGCCTAAAATCAAAACCGCCCTACCGTCGTCTTTCATGGCTTGTAATGACTGAAGGGCGATCGCCTGATCAATTTGGCTCGTTGTTCCCACATCTCCAGCAAGACGAAACCGTTTCCCCTTCACCCGACCAAACGGCGGATTCATAATCACCACGTCATGCAGTTTTTCAGGCAAATATTCCGTCGCATCATGCCCTGATACCGTAAAACCTTGGCTCCTGAGTTGCTCAGCTCGGTCAGAATTCAGTTCATTGACAGTGCAATTTTCCGGTGCTGCACCCAGCAATAACGCCCCATTTCCCGCCGTCGGTTCATAAATTTTTGAGGTTAAATTAATGCCTGCCAAAGTCGAGGCGATGTAAGCAATGGGTAAAGCTGTACTATAGGCTTGCTGTCTGACGCTCGTTGATGATCGCACCCCTAAACGCGGTTGGCGATCATACAGATCTACCAATAGATCAAACGCCTCTAATCGGTTTTCAAGCTCTACAATCTCCCGCGCTACCTTCACCAATGACAGTTCAATCAATTCATCCACTGCCTTCGCCGTTCGACTTCCCACAGCAATTTTGATGCCAAACTCTTGCTCTATCGCTTTTCTGGCTGTTGCGATTGATCCAAATCTCGCTCCTTGACTTAGTTGACTCCTGAAATATTCGGCAATGGCAGTCTTCTCTTGCATCGTGCTTCCTCCTATTCCGTAAGAGTTTCGTGAGCTGACCCCTAAGAGAAAACACTCCACACCATTCAGATAGCTCTGCCACTAATCTTTACTTCGGTACTGGAACATCCACTTCTACTAATTTCAATTTCTCTGCTGGTGTCCCTTGCGGTGGTTTATTCGCCAATATCCACCATTCCACTAATCCATTCTCTGGCACTGCCATCCCATGCAAATACCAATACTTTCGATGTAAGCCAAACTCTGATAGCCAAAGCGGAATCTTTCTTTTTTCCCATTGATAAGCTTCACTTATCTCACTTTTTGCGGTCGCCGCGCCATGTTTATCATAAGCTACACTTATTCTTTCCTGTAATTTTCTAAGCTTTGAAACCACTAGCTTTATAGAGCTTTGTTGTTTGAGCTTTTTGGAATTTTCAAATTGCTCTAGATACTGATGTGGCAAATCTTCAGCTTCAATTTTTTTAACTTCTCCTTTTATTTCTACTAAGGGTTCAGGGCTTTGCCCTATATCCTTAGTATAGGTTTTTTGCTCAAAATCGCTGGATTCCTTGCTCTGAATGGAATTACAAGCTATTTCTTCTTTTTGATTTTCAGTTTTAAAATCGCTGTAATCCTTACAGGGAGCGGAATTACATACGATTTTTTTCTTCGTTTCTTGGGGCTTTTCAATGGTGATTTTTTGCCTGTGATGTTTGCTGAATATTGGTTCTAGCAGTTTCTCCCAATATTTCACTAGGGTACTCATTGAACTCTTTGCTATTTTGGCGATCGCCTTCAGGAAGCATGTCTTACTGCTAAACACTTCCTTCAGCTTTTCTACCTCTGCTAAAGCTCTTTGGATTCGCTCAATCGCGTCCTGTTTTTTCTCTTCGTTATTCTTTCCCGGTAATGGCAGTGGCTGACTTTCTTTTCCCTTACTCCCTGCTGGACGATGTTTCCGCTCTGCCCACCGCGCCACATCCTGACAACGAGTTTCTATTTCTTCCTTGTGTTGACAGTATTTTTCGTAATTTGGTAATCCCGTCACTACTTCGATTAGGCGATCGCGCAATTCTATTCCTCCTAATCCCTCAAGAATCCGGGTTTGTCTACCTAGCTGTATCAATATCTCGTTTGTTTGATGCGCCGTTGTAAACCCATTTTTCAGCAGTTCTTCGTACTCTGTTTTGATTGGTTTCAATCCTGCGCTTACTCCTCCTCTGAAGCCTCTATACAACTTTCTCCCGTACATCGCCTCCACTAATTCGTCTTGGTTTTGGCTACTCGCGCAGAATTCCCACCGCTTTATAAACACCTCCAACATGCAACTATCTGGTTCGTAGTCTTCATCTAACACTACGCTCCCCTGCTGCAATGGCAATCTATGCCGTTGGTATTGCGCCCATGTTTGCGGGTCTTCTTTATTTCCCAATGCCTTCTTATTCGGGAATATCTCTAGTTTTCCATTGACGACTTCATATCCCGCTCTTGTTAAATGCTCCGTCACTGTCCGCGCCAATGCGTAACTTCCTACTTCCTCTAATAATGGATAGTATAAATGTATTCCTCCACTGTTACTCGACTGCACTGCAAAGCTACTTATTAAGCCGATTTCTTCTAGCTCACCTCTAATCTCCCGCAGTTCATTCCCCTTACTCGGATGGTATGGACTCCCCGCATCTATGTCCAACATCAGGTATTTTGTCTTCTTGCCAAAACCCACTCCTACCAGTTCTTTGTCGGATTTCCACACTTCCAGCAGCTTTTCATCCGTTAATACCAGTGGCAATTCCCGTGATTTGGAAAATTTCCATGCTCGACGATTTATCGTCTTCCACGCCGCTTTTCCTTTCTCTGTAACGCTTTCAGCGTAGATCCACTCCCAACGATGCGAGAAAATCTCTAAAAATTTTTCTGTAATTTCCCAAAAACTCTTTTCAGGAGACGCAAAATCTACTAACATAAAGACATAGCGAAATCGCCCGCATAGGCGAGTCCGCATGAAGTATTTAAAAGCCGTTGGTTAAAAGTTTGGCGACTGCATAACCAGCGGTTTTGTGCTGTTTGTAGGTATTTTAGGCTCGGTTAAGAGTCTTAGATCCCTACTTAGTAAGAGTACCATAATCTTTTCAGGCGATCGCACTTACTACAGAGAAACGTCAAGAACCGACGATCACCCACAGACATATGTAGATTGGTAGAATTTTCATAGTTTTCTGTTTATTAATCACACTGACATAGCTTATTTTTATTCCCATACTGGCGAAAATTAAGATAACAAAAGATCGTCACATAGACTCAGACTATTCCTCACAGATAGTCAATTTTAATTGAAATAAACATTCGTTACGTGAATTCTTTTACATCGATAAGCACACCTATTGAAAAGTTAGACATTTTTTGGTAATCCATTTTGAGAAGTCAGCAAAAATTCAAACCTTAGCATTCAGAATATCTATGGAATCATCTAATCTTCTGTGACTCAGATCACAAAATATCCATATTTTCTATGCGCGACTACTCTGCGAATTAAAAGTTCCCATCTAACTCTATAAATTTACAAAAATTAGTCTCAACAAAAATATTTTAATTATATTTTAAGATTTTACGATTACTTTTTATTGTTAACCTCAAATCAAGCTAAATTTTCATCAAAAATACCCAAATGAAATAATTTGCGCTAAATTCTATTTAGATGAGATCTCTCATTCTCACATTCATAGAATTTTGTATTTTGGTAATTTGCTCATTTGATGGAGGGTAAAAATGAAACTCGATTCTCTTTAAATCTATCGTTATTGAAATGTTAAGAGATTCGATATGTCTCCTTAATATCACTACAATCCATCTTTTTTTGATTAAGTTCATGGCAATTTTGTCCATGATAAAGGCTCTCATCCATACAGCCTGAAGAACTTCTGGATAAGAGCCTCTCTTTCGGCAAACAAAATAAAAGTACTTCACTTGCCTATTCTCATTATACTCGATAGATGGGCGAAGTCCTTTAATTGCCATGCAATTTGAGGAAATTTATCATGCCTGATTTTTCTATTAAACCTACTCAATCTAAACTTTTTCTCTCATGGGAATCTACCTATCAGCTCCTTCAAGATGTTAAGCAGCCTCACACCAGACAACAGGCTTTTAATATCCTCCTTCAAGCCCATGCTGATGATATTGCTGCTATGTGCCGTTCTACTCCTTGGGCTATCCAGTGGGGCTTTGAGGATGCTTATCAGGAAGCGGTTACTCACTTTTTTGAAACTGCACTTCGCACTGATGATCCAGCTGAGTTAAAGTCTTATTGGAATCTCCGTAATGCTGTTCGGAAAGGGGCTGCAAGAAATATCTACCCTATTTCTGTTAGTCCCCATCTTGCGCGGAAACTTCGCTGTCACTCTTTTTCTAGGGATCTTGACCTTATATCTATACCTCGTTCTAAGTCTGATCCATTCGATGAAACTGGCTGGCATTTATTACTGTCCTTCTGTCATATTACTGTCCTTCTGTCAAAAATATTTAACAAAGAGACAGCAGACTATTTTACAGTTTCTCTGCCAAGTCCCAGGGGATATTCCTACTATTCTAGAGTTGGCAGACTTTTTAAATCTCTCTAAAGCTAGTGCGCAAAGGACTTGGAATTATTTTCAAAATGTTTTTAAGACGCCAATTCAAATTTGAAGTGCAACAGGTTCTGATGATGACAGCAAGAATACTTCACTCGGAGTGCGATAGTCAAGCGATTTTCTTGGTCGATTATTAAT
>JBIKYI010000051.1:0-10016 GCA_044355355.1 Limnothrix sp.
AAAAGCTGGTTTAGCAAAATAAAAACCTTGGAATAATTCAATCCCTAACCCTTGCAGTGTTTTGAGTTCCGCAGCGGTTTCAATACCCTCGGCAATGACCGTGCTCGATAACTCTTCACAGACCTGAAGTACACCTTTGACAATGGCTAAACGTACTGGATTTTGGTCAATATTACGAATCAGTGCCATGTCTAATTTAATAATGTCCGTTTGGATTTCCGAGAGAAAATTTAGACCTGCATAGCCAGCACCAAAATCATCGATCGCCGTTTTAAAACCCCTGGTACGGTAATATTCAACAATTTCCCGTAGGTGAACAAGATCTTCTACTTTTTCACTTTCGGTAATTTCAAAAATAATTCTCTCAATCGGAAAACCATACAATTCCGCTGCCGCCAAAGTCGTTTGAATACATCTTTCTGGACGATAAACCGCATTGGGCAAAAAGTTAATACTCAAACAAACAGGCATCTCTAATGCGGCTGCCAATTGAATCGCCTTAGTACGACAAGATTGATCAAAACGATAACGATTAGAGTCATTAACATGTTTAAAGATTTCTCCTGCTGGTTCATTATTCATGCCCCGAACGAGGGCTTCATAGGCAAAAATTTCTTGTGTTGTTGTATTTACGATGGGTTGAAATGCCATTGTGAAATCAAAATCTAGTTCTTTTTCTAGACATTCACCGCAGCCAATATTTTGGCTCATATTGTCAGTTTCCATACTTGCTTACTTATATTCCTTTGTCTCTTTAAGTTTCTCGTAAAGTGCGATTCAGAAATTAAGTTGTTGGGTTAATTCTAGATAAATCACGAGGGTCAATTCTACCTAGACGAAAATAGGAATCAGTAAGATCTATCTCGTCATCATCATTATTGATGACACATTTAGAATTATCTCAAATTTTGATAGGAATTAACGAGACTTAAACATAACGTTGAAAGATAAGAGTTGGTCTGGAAACAGAACAATATAATTGAGCGTTTGGGTTTTGAGTTCGGGGCAGTTAGATTCCTAGGCGTTGGTAAACTTGATCGAGGTGACGGAGTTGGAATTGGGGGTCGAAACAGGCTTCAATTTCATCGCCAGAAAGATGCTTGGTGATTTCGGCATCCTGTTCCACATTGTGCCGGAAATTCCCGCCTTCGGTGTTCCAAGCGGTGTGGGCGCAACTTTGGACGAGGCGATAGGCTTCTTCTCGATTCAATCCCTTTTCGACGAGGGCGAGTAGCACCCGTTGGCTAAAGATTACGCCGCCGTAAACGTTCATATTGCGCTTCATGTTTTCGGGATATACCAGGAGGTTTTTCACTAGGCTGGTGATGTCTTTCAACATGAAATGGACGAGGATGCAGCTATCGGGGAGGGAGATGCGCTCAATGCAACTGTGGGAAATGTCCCGTTCGTGCCAGAGGGCAACGTTTTCGAGGGCTGCCATGGCGTTCCCCCGGATAATACGTGCCATACCTGTCAAGCGCTCGGATTTGATGGGGTTGCGCTTGTGGGGCATTGCGGAGGAGCCTTTTTGTTTCTTGGAGAAAAATTCTTCGACTTCTAGGACATCGGTACGTTGTAGGTTGCGGATTTCGACGGCAAAGCGTTCGATGGAGGCGGCGAGGACTGCCAATTGGTTCATGTAGTTGGCATGGCGATCGCGGGAAATCACCTGAGTCGAGGCAGTATCAGGATCAAGACCCAATTTCTGACAGGTCAGGGCTTCAACACGGGGTTCGATGTTGGCGTAGGTTCCCACTGCGCCGGAGATTTGACCAACGGCAATTTCTTTACGGGCGGCTAGGAGGCGATCGCGGTTACGCAGCATTTCCGCAAGCCAACCCGCCAGCTTAAAACCAAAGGTCATCGGCTCGGCGTGAATCCCGTGGGAACGACCGACCATGACGGTATAACGGTGTTGTTGGGCTTGATAACAAATCGCTTGAATTAATTCTTCAACACAGGTGAGAATCAGATCCATGCTGTCTACCATCTGCAAGGCGAGGGCAGTATCCAGCACATCCGAGCTAGTCATGCCAAGGTGTATATAACGACCCGCATCACCGACATATTCATTGACATTGGTGAGAAAGGCGATCACATCGTGGTGAACTTCCTTTTCAATTTCGAGGACACGCGCCTCATCAAAATTCGCTTTTTCTTTGATGATATCTACGGCTTCTTGGGGGATGTACCCTAACTCTGCTTGGGCTTCACAGACAGCGACTTCTACCTTGAGCCATGCCTTAAGTTTTGCTTCATTTGTCCAGAGATTCCCCATCTCGGGGAGGGTATAACGTTCAATCACGAGATGTGCCGCAGAATACAACCTAGATATTCTACTAGGGGTTGTTCAATTTTTTGCATTGTCTTTCTCTTAATGTTTAAAGAGTTTGTTACCAGAGGCGATCGCCCCAAGAATTCCCAATGCCCGTTCCTTGATATCTGATGTCTGATATCTGAATCTCGGCGATCGCCAAAAAAAAGCAAAAAAAATGTAAAGGAGTTTATAACGAGACAGTCTTAGCGTCCAGCTTTTCCCCTATGATTGGGAGAAAAATGTGCCTTGTCGAGAAATTCGGGAGTATTGCCAATGGGGCTGCCTTTAGTCGTTGATATTGCAATTGGTCTGATCTTCATTTATTTGATTTTGAGTCTACTTGCCTCGGAAGTCCAAGAGGTGCTCACAACCATTTTTCAGTGGCGGGCAAAACACCTCCAAGAATCCATTCAAACCTTGTTAACCGGGGAAACGGATGACGCAACCCAATCCACCCTGACCCCGGAACAGCTGGAAGTGCTCCAAAAAGGGAAACAGCTCACCCAGTCCCTCTATGGTCATCCCCTGATCAAGAGCTTGAATTACCAGAAGACAGGCAGAATCGCCCAATGGATGCGGGTCATCACGCGGTTGATTGATCGCAATCCCATGAGTGGACCCTCCAAAATTCCTTCCGGCACATTTGCTTCCAGTATTCTCGAAACCCTAAAAGTCGATCAAATCGTCCGGGAACTCAACGAAGAAAAAGTGGATGGTTTTCGCGATCGCATTTCAGAGACCGTTGATCGAGCCTGTGGTCACACTGACGATCTAAACCGCCAAGATCCACGCTTTCCCCAATCCCTCCGCGCCAGCTTGGACGAAGAAAAAATGAATGCCTTGCTGGGCATCGTGGTTGATGACTTTTCGAGCAAACAAATTTCCCTGAATGAGGCATTTAACCGACTGTATCGCCACCTGTTGGAATACATCAATTCCGCCCAAAAAATACCGGATCCCACCCTGCGTAGGGAATTCCTCAGTGAGTTCAGTGCCCTTAAACAGGAGATTTATGTCGAAGATAATAAGCAGGCGGTTTGGTTAGGCAATACGGCAACCACAGTGGTACAGGTGATCCGAGCCTATCGTGATCTGAAGGAAGCCTATTCTCGCCCGGACAGTGATATCAGCCAAAAACTCAACAAGCTGGAGACGGAATTTGGTGATATCTACCGTGCCATTATCGCGAAACGAGAGGAAATTCGCGGTGTGGAATTTCAGATCACGCAGACACGCAGCAAGTTGAAGTTGCATAAGGAAGAGTTAAGGAAGATTGATCCCAATTCCACCCGCGCCAGTGATTTAAATCGCATTGTGCAGGACTTAGAGGACAGTGTAAGGGATGCCACGCAGGTATCTCAGGAATTTCGGCGGCAATTGAAGGAGATTGAAAAGCTCAAACTGCCGAACAAAATTAGGGCAATTATTGAGCGCTTTGCAGGGAAAAACCCGGAGGACATTAAGGCATTCTTAGATACGGTTCCCGTTAATTTGATGGATAATATGACGGCGATCGCCGAAAAAACCCAAGCCACCATTGCCGACAAAATCGAAGATGTCGAAGAAGATCTCGCCAAATTCCGGGGCGGTGTCGAAACCTGGTTCGATAACGGTATGGAACGGGCTAGCGGCGTATTTAAGCGTAATTCCAAGGGTTTTGCCTTCGTCCTGGGGCTAGTCATTGCCATGGTCGCTAATGTCGATACCTTCTACATGGTTGATCAGCTCTCCAGCGATTCCAACCTGCGTAATTCCCTCGTGCAATCAGCGGAAACCACCGCCGCATCCGATGTTGCGCCGGAGAGTCGTGAAGATATCGAAAATACCCTCGGCGTGAGCATTGAAGATGCAGGTTTGCCGATTGGCTGGAGTCCCGACAATATGGATCAACAGTTGATCTATCGGATGAGCATCAAGCCCGATCAAGAGGCAAAAGAACTGGTGCCCAATGAAGAAACTGGGCGCTTAACCTACCGCAATCCCGATGATTATCCTACCCTCAAGCGCTTTTGGGGCTGGTTTAAGCAGGTCGGTGGTTGGATCGTCAGTGGTGTTGCCATCTCGATGGGATCCCCCTTCTGGTTTGGCTTGCTGAATCAAATTGTTGATCTCAAGAACGTTGGTAGCGGTAAATCCGATAATCCCAAGTCTGAAGTCTAGTTCCGCTGCCCATGGCTAACGTCAACGGCTAGTGAATACACCCACTCGATACACCCATCAACCGGGTGTATTTTTTTGTTTGTTGGCGATCGCCCCCATCGTTCCAGAACATAAGCTAGAAAATAAGATTTAATGAGGAAAACCCAGCATTTGGTTGAACCACGAAAAACTATGTCCCCCGCAAAGTCCGCCGTCAAATCCCCTGCGCCATTGCTGGCATATATCACAGCCTTTTTTTACATTGTTTTTACCCTCTACCCCGACAGCCACAGCATGATGGTGGCTTGGTCTTGGGTTTTTGTCTGGCAAATTGGCTTATTCTGCCCGTTGATCTGGTTTTTAGTGCAACTGTGGGACAATCGCTGTGTCTATCTGTTGGGCAAAGGCTTTGACATCTTTTTGCTGGTTTGTCTATTAGGCATTGGCATTTCGAGCATTGGCGCTGAATCAACCCAGCAGGCCTCTTGGTACGCCTGGGCAAGCCTAGGTTTTTTTGCGACACTGTACCCCGTCAGTCGTTGGCTAGGCAATCCGGTGGGTCGCTATCGCATTTTTTTGGGACAGGGCTATCTCAGTTTGGCATTTGTTGCCTTCAGTCTGGCGCTGTGGTTTAGTGAGACGTTTTTGCCGGAAATGGCTCGTTTAAGGGATTTGGGTTTGTCAGGCTCGCAGTTAAAAATTGATTTCTCGGTGCTGGAGCTGCGCAATTGGGCACCTTTGGGACACCAAAATTATGTGGCGGGTTATCTAATTTTGTGTTTGCCGATGTTGTTGGGCTTGGCGATTCTCCATCGGGATTGGCGACGTTGGATTTGGCTGACTGGGGTGGCGCTTGGTGGGGTGGATCTCTATACGACGAGTTCCCGTGGGGGTTGGTTGGGTTTAGCGATCGCCTCCGTAACTGCCTTTTTGTTCGCCTGGAATTTTAGTCAGATTCGTAAATTATGGTTGGCGTTAACGGGCATTTTAACCACGGGCATTTTATTGATTTTTCTACTGGTCAATAATCGTTTAAATACTCTGGTGATGCCTATTCTCAAGGGGGGCGATCTGGGGGAACTAAACTACCGCTGGATTAATGCCCAGGTGGGCTGGAATATGGGCAAAAGCCATCTCTTTTCCGGCATCGGTCTAGGGAATGTGCCTTTGTCCTATCAGGCATATCGTCCTTTTGAGGCGGGTCGTCTCTCGGAAACGATTTATCAACTCCATAGTACCCCTGTGCAATTGTTTGCGGAGATGGGCGTTTGGGGTGTGGGCTTATTTGTCGGTAGTCTGTTTTTCCTGTTGTGGGTGCTCTGGGGGCTACGCCAGCAAATCGAATCTATGTCGCGCCAAGACCGGATTTTGCTGGGCAGTATTTACACGGGATTGATGGGCTATTGGGGTTTAAGTTTGGCGGATTATCAGTTAGACAATGTTTGTATTAGTGGCATTATCACAATTTTTATGGCGATTTTGGCGGCGATCGCCCGACGGGATCAACCCCAAGCTTCACTGCCAGCTATTCCCGATACCCAGAAAAATTTTGGCAAGCCACGCATTGTAGCCTTTGGGTTATTGGGTCTCTATGGGGCGATCGCCCTGTGGCTGATTCCCATTCATATTGCCTGGGAAAAATCGAACGATGGTTTTAATGCACTACGGCAGGAATCCCCTGATTTTGGTCGCTTTGTCACGAAACTCACCGAGGCGCAAAAGTTGGCTCCCTGGGAACCCTACTACGCCCAGCAACTCGGTTGGAATTTAGGGGAATTGGCATTAAATACCTCTGATCCAGGACGGCGATCGCAATATTTTAACGAAGCAATCCAGTGGTTTGAGACGAGTAACCAAGTCGCCCCCGACCAAGAATTTGCCCGGACAAATCTCGCTTGGCTCTACATCGCTCAACAAAAACCAGAATTGGCAACGGCGGAATTTTTAGAAGCCATTCGCCTTGTCCCTGCCAAGCGTGGCGCGTTCTTTGGGTTGGGTCTTAGCTTGCTAAATCAAGGGCAAATGCCAGCGGCAGTCCAGGCGATCGCCCTAGAGATTGTGCGGGATCCCCAGTTTGTGACTAGTCCTGTTTTTCGCTCCGGCACATTGGCACAGCTTTATGGTTCCATCATTACCCAGGTCGTAGATACCTACCAAAAACTGATCGTTGCCAATCCCCAAA
Organism: Limnothrix sp.; assembly: GCA_044355355.1. Lineage (GTDB taxonomy): Bacteria > Cyanobacteriota > Cyanobacteriia > Cyanobacteriales > MRBY01 > MRBY01. The sequence goes on from JBIKYI010000051.1 coordinate 6,639, forward strand.
GCGAAGTCTTACATAATAGTCTGGGGGCGATCGCCTGGTGGGTCGGAGATTTCAAACTCGCCGAAAAAGAATGGACAAAATATGGCACTGAGTCGATGTTAGCCTTACTCAAACCAAGTCAAGCCCCACCAGAAGGGGCGATCGCCATCCTCAGAGCCGCCTGGGATCAACCCGAACAACGCGTCAAACTGATCGAAGAACTCTGGGCAAAAAATAGCACCCGACTGGAGAACAACGGTCAAGTCACCCCCGAATCCTTCATCAATACCATGGCTCAATCCCAAAACTTCGAACAATGGCTAAGGCTCTATGCTCCCACCTGGCAATATCGTCGCTCACGGGCAGGCTTTAACGTGAACAGTCGCCACATTGATGGCATTATTCCTCGCGACTATTGGACAGTGGCAGAAAACGCTTCAGTATCACTGTGGTTTAGTTTTGCCTTCCCTGCCGTCGTCTATGACCCAAGTTTTGAAAATCAAATTCAACCCTTGCGCCTACAACTTACAGAAGCACTAAAAAAATCCTTGCAAACAGCACCAAAAACTAACCCATAAACCTCATCCAATACCCAGTAAAAAAACCAAACAAAAAAGTAGAGAGACATCGTTAAATCATGATGTGCCTCTACTTTTTGATTAATTGTTGACTTATTATTTATTCCAGTCAATTTCTGGATGGAAAATTCCTTAGGGATAAAACGCCAACTGAGGTAACCCCATGGTTTCATCCCAACCCATCATCAGGTTCATGCATTGCACCGCTTGCCCAGATTGACCCTTGAGTAAATTATCGATCGCCGACATCACGATCACCCGACCAGTGCGGTGGTCAACCTCGATGCCCAGATAACAAACATTTGTGCCACAGGCCCATTTCGTTTGGGGATAAACACCATTCGGCAAAATCTCCACACAGGGAGCAGAACGATAAAAAGCGTTATAAATCGTCAGCAAATCATCCCGTACCAAGCCCGGATCTCGGAGATTCGCATAGACGGTCGCCAGAATCCCACGGGGCATCGGAATCAAGTGCGGCGTAAACTGCACGCGAATATCTTGACCTGCCAACTTGCTACAGGCTTGTTCAATCTCAGGGGTATGACGATGGGACGCAACACCATAGGCTCCTAAAGAGGCATCCGCTTCCGCCAGGAGAAGATTGATTTTTCCCTGTCTGCCGCCGCCCGATGTACCCGATTTTGCGTCAATAATGGCAGTTTCCGGCTGAATTAATCCCTGTTTAAATAAAGGCGCAAGGGCTAATAAACTGGCTGTCACATAACAACCCGCACAGCCCACCAGTTGAGCCTGCTGAATTTCTTCCCGGTATAGTTCCGGTAGACCATATACGGCGATCGCATTAGTGTCCTGATCCTTGCGTTCCGCCTTATACCAAGTTTGATAAGTATCGAGATTCTCAAAACGGTAGTCCGCAGACAGATCCAACACTTTACAACCCTTCGCGATCAATTGCGGCGCTAAATCACAAGCCAGACCATTCGGTAAGCCCAAAAAGACCACTTCACAACGCTCGGCGATCGCCTCAATATCAATCGGCTCAATCATCATTTTGATACGATGACCCACATGGGGATATAACTCCGCATAGGGCTTACCCGCACTACCATGCCCCCCCAAATAAGTGAGTTCTACCTGGGGATGCTCACTGAGTAGACGCACTAACTGCACTCCACCGTAACCCGACGCACCAACAATACCCACCGAAATCTTCGCTGTACTACTCATAAAACCTTGCTATCTCTGAGAAGCTACCACCGGGATATACCCGTACCTGTTCGCAGCAATTGTACAGGGAAATGAAATCAAGCTAAGAAGAATTTTTTTGATTGTGGCTTGATTGTGTCAATAAATAAGGATAGAGATAAGACTGATGTTGTATTACGGTTCATTACTCAACCCACAAACAAAAGACAGCACAAACAGCTGCCTTCTTCTACCTATTTCGTTATGTGATCAGAGTCTGTAATCAGGGTTCATCCATACCCACAATACTCAAAGTTTTGATTTTTTGAATCTCGATATCTTAATGCCAGAAACTCTACATCAGCCATCAGAATCTTTACGCCACATGCATTCGACAGAGTTGGTTGTTATGCAGAACCGTTTCCCCCTGGGATGGCAACCACACGAGCCACTCATGTTCTGAATAGGAACAAAGTAACCAAGCATATTCTTCCTCTTCCGCATCAGCAACCCTAACCCAATCACTATCCGGTTGGGCTGGGGCAAAATTAGTATCGAAGGGATGTTCTACTGTATTAGGACAGAAATGAATGCGGGTCTTGTTCTCTGAAACGGTGGTAATGGGCATGGGAACGCCTCCTGGAAAGCTGAATTGGAAAGATACAATTATGGCTATGGCATAACTATATGTATTCAATGCTACAAAATAAAGTCGAAATATTGGGATTTCCTTACATAAGTTTACGGGAAGGAAATTCATAGGGGGGATATTTAACGGGACTAATGGGACGTAGTAGAGTGGGTGAGAATACTTGTCGTGGTACAAAAGATGCGTTTGCCTGAGGAAGAGGGTCGTCCTCTACAGATTAATATGGTGCCGATGATTGATGTGATTTTTTCGATCTTGGCGTTCTTTATTTTGTCTACGTTATTTTTGACTCCATCGAAGGGGGTTAATGTGAATTTACCGGAGGCTGTGACGGCGGAGGATCAAGCTCAATCTGCGTTACGGGTTAGTCTTGATCGGCAGGGAGAAATTCGTTTTCAGGATCAAGTGGTGACGCTGGATAGATTGGTGGCAGTGTTGCAAGGGGCGCGTCAAAATAATCAGGATTTGGTGATTATTCAGGCGGATTTAGCGGTTGAACATGGTCGGGTGGTTGCGGTGATGGATCAACTCCGACAAATACCTAATTTACGTTTGGCGATCGCCACAATCCCCCCGAAGCAATGATTGCTGACCCCTTGCCTGCTCTAGGGAAATGTTGGGCATGGTGTTAGGCTAGGGGGAGAAGCAGTGAAAACACGGTTGGCATTGGGACGATTGATCCTACTTTTTATTAGTGATTCTACTGAGGCATTGAAGGGTAGAAGTTTATCTTTGCTCTAGAGATGGGAATACTGAAGTAATTGCTTAGGTAATATTTTTGGCGATCGCCAATTTTTATAACGCTGATGGAATGAGTTTTCAATCAGTAAAGATGTTTGTACTGGTCTGAATGGCTACAAATGAATAGATTCATTCGGAGATAATACTGTAATGGATCGCCAATTCAAATCTGAAGTGCAACAGGTTCTGATGATGACAGCAAGAATACTTCACTCGGAGTGCGATAGTCAAGCGATTTTCTTGGTCGATTATTAATTAAATCTACCACCTTATTCAACTCCT
>JBIKYI010000554.1:0-2673 GCA_044355355.1 Limnothrix sp.
ACAGCGCCGAACGATCAGCTTACGGGAAAGACGATGGCGACCTATCTGCTCCAGAAGCGTCAAGTGCAACGGATTGCCATTGTTTATAATTCCGGTGTTAATTACAGTGTCTCTTTACAAAAAAGTGTGGCGGATAGTTTTGTTCAAGGTGGCGGATCTGTACCTTTGTTAATCGATACCAATGCTGTTGATTTTGATGTGAATGAAAGTTGGCAGACGATAAACCGGGAGGCGATTGGGGCGATCGCCCTCTGCACCTACACCAATGATCTAGAGAAAGCCATTGCCTTAATCCGTGTGAATCGTAATCAATTGCCGATGGTGACTGGCAGTCCTCTCTACCTAGATGAGGTTCTCCAGGAAAGCGCTAAACAGCCCATAACCAACCTCATGCTGGTGTTGCCCTGGCATGAAGATAGCAATCCTTCCGCGCTGTTCCCTGTGGACTCCCGTGAACTGTGGCAGGGGGCAGAGATCACCTGGCTAACGGCTTCATCCTTTGATGCGACTCAGGCGTTAATTCGAGCAATTCAGGACACACCGATCTATAACCGACAGCCAATCCAGCAGATCTTAGCTAATCCTGATTTTGTGACCGAAGGCGCTGCTGATGAGACTAACTTTGATACTAATGGCGATCGCCTCCAGCCCTTAGTATTAGTGACCATTGCCCCCTCTAAACAATCCGCCACAGGCTATACGTTCATACCCACAGAAACCATTGAGAATCGGGAATGACGAGCAAGGATGCTGAAAGCCGCGACAATCGATACAATCTTTAAACAGTATTATGGTCGCTACTTTCATTTATGTTCAGCGAATTTTTGCCGTTTCAGTTATCCATTCAACCCAGCACCATTGCAGGGATTTGTTTATGGGCTTTTGCGCTCTATGTGGGCATTGCACCCCTGAGGGAAGGGATTACGGACGGTCTGGAAGTGTGGATGAACTGGGCGGAGCGATCGCTCTATTTCTCGGCAGAGGAGTATGACAAAGATAAGGAAATTCGCGAACGTAAGAGTGCTTTTTCGGCTTCCCTTTTAAGTATTGTGCCGTTTTTGGGGTTGGGCGTGCTGTGTAATTGGGGCGTGGAAGTATCCTTGGGCAAGGGCTGGTCGATTAGTCTGGGGCTGATGGCATGTGCTGCGTTTTGTGTTTATGAATTGGGTCGCCTGGATGGTGAACAACGTTATGAAGATGAAGATTAGGAGTCGATTTGTTCACTGGCGCTGGTGGGGGATGGTTCTGGCGATCGCCCTGCTGGTGGGTTTACCCTCTCTGCTCACAGCTTGCGGTGCAAATCGTCTGAGTGCTGCCACCGATAACCAAATTGTCGTCAGTATTCTGAGTGACCCCAAAACCTTTAATCCTGTCCTCTCCACAGAATCCCCTAATGTTTTTTCCCTGACCTATGAAGGGCTAGTGGCAGAAAATCCGATCACGGGTGAAACGGAGCCGAGATTAGCGGAATCCTGGGAATTTTCTGAAGATAAACTCAACCTCACCTTTACCCTCCGGGAAAATCTCAAGTGGTCGGATGGGGAACCCCTCACCGCTGATGATGTGGTGTTTAGCTATAACCAGCTTTATCTCAACGAAAAAATCCCCACTAGTTCCCGCGATATTCTTAAGGTGGGCGTTGCAGGCAGTTTACCGAAGGTGACCAAGGTGGGCGATCGCCAGGTGCGTTTTACCATCACTGAACCCTTTGCCCCTTTCCTGAACAACATGGCACTGGGAATTTTGCCAGAACATGCCCTCAAAGCATCCGTCGAAACCCTAGACAAGGAAGGGAACCCCGTATTTCTCAATACATGGGGCATTAATACCAACCCCGCCGAACTCGTCTCCAACGGCGTTTATGTGGTGGATAGCTATACCGTTGGACAACGGGTCATTTTCAAAGCGAATCCCTACTACTGGAAAGCGCCGAAACCCTCAATCCAACAGGTTGTTTGGCAAATTGTGCCGAATACTGACACGACGCTATTACAATTTCGTTCCGGCGATCTTGATCAAGTCGGCATTAGTCCCGAATATTTTTCCCTGCTCAAAAAGGAGGAAGAACGCGGTAAATTCACCATTTACAATGGCGGCCCCGAATATGGCACAACCTTTATGGCGTTTAATCTCAACACGGGTAAACGCAACGGTAAACCCTTGGTTGAACCCTATAAATCGGCTTGGTTCAATAATGTGAAATTTCGCCAAGCTACAGCCTATGCTATCGATCGCCAACGGATGGTGAATAATATTTACCGGGGTTTAGGGGAGGCGCAAAACTCGGCTATTTCGGTGCAATCTCCCTTTTTTAATCGCAATATCAAAACCTATGATTATGACCCGGAAAAGGCGAAGGCGCTGCTGATTAATGAAGGTTTTTATTATGATGATCAGGGCAAATTGTATGACAGCAGTAATCATCTGGTGCGGTTTTCGTTGATTACCAATGCGGGCAATAAAATCCGGGAAGCGATGGCAACTCAGATCGAGCAGGATTTGGAGGCGATCGGCATGGAGATTGATTACAGTCCGATCAGTTTTAATATCCTGGTGGAGAAGTTAACAAGTTCCTTGGATTGGGATTGTCATATGTTGGGTTTGACGGGGGGCAATGAGCCGCATGGGGGGGCAAATGTTTGGTTTACGGATGGCAATTTGCATATGTTTAAT
>JBIKYI010000556.1:0-2662 GCA_044355355.1 Limnothrix sp.
AAGTATTCTTGCTGTCATCATCAGAACCTGTTGCACTTCAAATTTGAATTGGCGACTTATTAAAATCAGCAGTGTCAACTAAGTAATTAACACTGCCGTCCAGTGTCGCTTTCAAAGCACCAATATCATAGTCTAACACTGCGTCTAGATAGGTGTAAGCAAACGGGGCTATATAATTAAACTGGGTATCTAAAAAATTAGGGTCAAATTCAAAAATAAGTTGACTATTTTCGACAAATGCATCCAGCGAAGCATACAGAGGTAGATCTAAAGATAATTCACCTAAATTGTAACCTGCCTGGATCTCTACTCCTGCTCCAACAGATCCCCCACCCAACTCAAATCCCACTCTTCCATCTACAGGACCAAGGTCAATATTTGCTCCATCAGAGAGGTCAGAAAAGTAATATATATATTTGAATTTATTTTCTGAATCATATGAGTAAGAATTAGGAATATCTATCCCAAAGACTTTATTTAGATATTCTGAAGTGGTCGCGTCAAAAGTAAAGTGTCCAAAATCAATCAACTTGTTTGTGTAGGTTGTTGTGTTAGCAGATCGCTCAACAATTAAGTCTCCATTTTCAGTAGTTACTGCTTTTTGATCAGCCTCAAGTTTTAAGAGCTGTATTGTATCTAAATCAGTCATAAAATTATTCTCTAAGACCAGAGAAGAGAAAATTGCTCCTTCGTCTCCCAGAGTATCCAGCTCATTAATCTGAGCATCTACAGAATGCCCAATCTCCTCTAGCCAAACAGAGACGATCGCCGCTGGAGAGTCACTATAAGCCTGTAAAAAATCACTCGAAAAATAGATCGTATTGTTTGCCGTTGCATAAGCCCCGTTCGCCCCTTGCAACGTCTCACCCGACAAAATCTCCACCTGCGGCAAGGCACTAAAATCCCCAGACAGCCACTGTTGCCTTATCCCTTCCAACGCCGCCCCATCATAACCATCCCCAAACGCTTGCTCAATAACAACCAGAAAATCCTCACGTCCCGCAAACCCAGTCAGAGTCGCATACACATCAGCAAGAACAGCATCGAGAACGGGGTTGGTGAGAGCAGTAGAGTCAGCCATGGTCGTAGTCTCCTAGCAATTTTTAGGAAAAGTAGAGTCCGGAGAAGCAGTAACCTCTCCGTATAACTATCGTTAGCACCCTTAAGAGTTATGCAAAAACTTTTAAGAAAATAAATGGAGTGAAATCAGTGAACCTACTCAGACAAGGTTCTTAGAGAAGAATTCATTCACTTACTGATAGTTGTTGAAAGCACAGCATAGAAAAAAAACGAATAAAAATCCACTGAAAATAAATATATTTTCATGAAGATTTATCGAAGAAAATTTTATTTATGAACCTTATAAACAATGATATTTTTGAGAATTTAGGTATTTTTTGGATATGAATAATATGAATTTCTAAAAATGCACAAAAAAACAGCCCTTGCTTAGGCTGCTTATTACATAGACTTTAGGCATTTTGGGTGCGATTTTAATTCGAGTTGCTTCAAGCTGGATTCACTAAAATTATCCGTTAATTGGGCGATCGCCAAGCTAATAGCCAATAGATGAATAATATGAATTTCTTTACAATACAGATTCTTTGATCAAAGTAATCAGCCGAAGCACTGAATCTTGGCTTAAATTAGCGAGAGAATACTTGTTTGCCAGTACGGGAAAATGCGTAGGTAGCGATCGCCGATAGGCAGGGTCGTAATGTTCTTCGAGAATAACGGTGACAAATTCCTCGACTTTACCTGCATCAATTAAGGCAAACCAAGCCTCTACTTTTTTCTTGCCATGGCTGGGAATGAGATAGCTCAAAAGTCTTTTTAGTTCATGGGGATGCTCGATCAAGTGAGCATATTCTGAGATGAGCCATTGCACCCGTTCCGCCATTGGTAACTCGATTTCTAAACAGGGCGATCGCCGCATTGCCTGCCAGAGAATACGAGGAAGTTGAATTTTGCCAATTAATTGACTTTCGGATTCTACCCAAATCGGTTGTGCTGGATCGAATGTTCGTAGGGTTGCTAAAAGTTGCGATTCAAACCATTTTTGTGCAGGTTGAGAAGTGGGTTCATCGTCCCAAACTTGTCCGAGTAATGATCCTTTATGGTTAGCTAAACCTTCTAGATCAAGTATTTGAATATTTGCCTTTTGCATCTCCTTTAACAGAAATGTTTTAGCACTACCTGTACAGCCACAAAGAATACGATAAGAGAATTTTTCAGGGAGACTTTCTAGCTGTTCTCGCACATAGGCACGATAGGTTTTATAACCCCCCTGCATCAATGTTGTTTGCCAACCAATTTGATTTAAAACAGCAGCAAAGTTATTAGATCTTTGTCCACCGCGCCAACAGTAAACTAAGGGATGATAATCTTTCGGTTTATCTAAAAAATGTGTTTGTAGATGGTGACTAATATTTTTTGCAATCAGAGATGCCCCAATTTTTTTTGCTTCAAAGGGGGAAATTTGTTTATAGATAATGCCAACTTTATGACGTTCTTCATTGTCTAAAACCGGAAAATTAAGCGCCCCAGGAATGTGATCCTCTGCAAATTCGCCGGGCGATCGCACATCAATAATTTCGGTATATTCCTGATAGTCATTCTCCCAAGGCGTTAGTGTCACATAAATCGGGGGAGTCATAATTGC
>JBIKYI010000555.1:0-2662 GCA_044355355.1 Limnothrix sp.
GTCATATTCATTCAAAAATGCTTCTATGACATCAAAGTTGCGCGGTTCATCATCAACGATAAGAATGGATTGATTATTAATCATTATTCGGTTAGAATTCGGCGATTTAAGATTTTTGTGGTGTAGCAAAGTCTCGCCACCAAAAATTAGTTCTTTATTGCTTTTGGGTTAATGTTTGTTTGATCGTCGTGGCTAGTTGACTCAGTTTAACGGGTTTTATTAAATAACCATTGGCTCCAGCTTCTATACATCTTTCTTGATCGCCTGTCATCGCGAATGAAGTTAAGGCAATGATCGGAATATTCGCAAGTTCAGGAATCTTGTCGCTGCGAATGATTTTGATTGCCTCTAGCCCGTCAATATTTGGCATTTGAATATCCATCAGGATTAAATCAGGTTGCTGCGATCTTGCCATATCAATCGCTTCTTGACCATCCTTGGCAAATAGCAATTGATAACCTTTAGCTTTGAGATATCTAGAGATCGTCAGCTTATTCACCTCATTGTCTTCTGCGAGTAATAGAGTCGGGAAACCCTCTGCAATACCATTATCAGAACTCACCTCTGAAGGACTCTCAGAGGTATTGACAGGCATAGACGACGGAATGGTGATATTTTCACAGGGAAGGATGATCGTAAAGCAACTACCTACACCCACCTCGCTCGTTACATTCACAGTGCCGTTATGCATCTCCACAATACTCTTAACTAATGCCAAACCTAGTCCAGTGCCTGCATTTTGACGATTAAGCGCCCCATCTATTTGCACAAAGGGTTGAAATAATTTTTGTAGATTTTCTGAAGAGATGCCAATTCCTGTATCAGTGATGGCAAATCTAACTTCGCTCGTCCCCTCACTTACCTCACTTGTGGCTGGATGTTGCTGGAGGCTAACGGTTAATGATACCCGTCCTCCTTCAGGAGTAAACTTAATAGCATTATTAAGCAAATTAATCAAAGTTTGGCGGATACGACGTTCATCAACAAATAGTTCTGGTAAATTGGGCGCTAATTTTAACTCAAGATGAATACGTTTTCGCAATGCTTGCTGCTTGACAAAGGGTAAGCTGGATTGACATAGTTCTTTGATAGATGTTTGTGAGCAGTTAATTTCTACTTGTCCAGATTCGATTTTGGCGACATCAAGAATGTCATTAATCAATTCCAATAGATGGGTTCCACTGTTGACAATCGTTTCTAATGAATGTTTTTGTCCTTCATTAATTTCGCCAAAGACCTCTTCTTGCAGAGCCTCTGACATTCCCAAAATGGCATTGAGGGGAGTCCGTAATTCATGGCTCATGTTGGCAAGAAACTCATCTTTGAGGCGGGTAGCGCGAGCTAGTTCTTTGTTAGATATGGCAAGTTGTTGGTTACTTTCGGTTAGTCGTAACTCGGCTTGTTGTCTTTCAGTTAGTTCTTTTTGGATTTGGCTAAATAGACTAGCTTGTTGAATGGCGATCGCCAGTTGATTGGCAATTTGCTGGACAAATTCAATTTCAGATTGTTGCCAAACTCGTGGCTCACGACATTGATGAATACAGAGCAGTCCCCACAGAGATTCGCCGTGGGGCAATGGTACGACCAGATTGGCGCGAATTTGCAAGTCTTCTAAGAATTGGCGATAACAGTCTTGGATATTTGCTTCATAAATATCATCTAAAGATTGGATGCGCTCCCTTTGATCAGAGAGGTTATGTTTTTCACCAAAGCAATGTTCATTAATAGAAATTGATACAATTGGGTTAATCCCATCGGATAAGGACTCGGAGACAAATTCGCCTTGGGTATTATTGGTTGTGGGATCAAATTTCAACACGCCCACGCGATCGACATTTAGAAATTCTCTGATTTCTGATGTCGCGGTATTGAAAATCGTTGCTAAATTTAGAGTTTGACGAATTCTTTGCGTTATTTCCCTGAGCAATCTTTCTCTTTCCGCCTGTTGTTGAATTAATTGTTCAGCTTTACGGCGATCGGTAATATTCCGAAAATACCAAATTCTGCCATAGTAAAAATCCCCTGCCAATGACTTGACAGTGGTTGAATAGCAATCAAAAATTTGCCCATCCTTCAGTACAACTTCATCAACACTGCTGCTTTCAGGGTTTTCATATAAGCTCTCGATTTTAGCGCAAAATATTTCAGGCTCGACTAAGTTGCTCAATACCCATTTCATAAATTGGCGATCGTCCCCAGTTTCGATAATATTTACAGGAATATGCCAGAGATCACAAATGCGTTGATTGTAGGAAACAATGTTGCGATTTTCATCAACAATGGAAATGCCATCAATGGAAGCTTCAAGCTGGGCTTGTAACACGGCATTTTGGCGCAGCAAAGTATTGGCGTTGTCTTGAATTTTGCCCGCCATGCGATCGAAGGCGACAGAGATTTGAAATAATTCATCTGACCCTGTTAGTCCTGAGCGTTCGTCTAGTTTTCCTTCTGCGAGGCTATTACTTACGGCGACTAGGCGCGAGGCTCTTCTTGTGAGCGTAATTTCAAAGAAAATCCAAATCCCTAAGCAAAAGGTAATTAAACTACCACTAAAAAACAGCGATCGCCTTAAAGCATCATTAAAAGCAATCTGTTTAGCGCGGGTTAGATCGTATTCCAAGAATAAAACGCCCACCTTTGAAGACTGAAGCTCATTGGGATG
>JBIKYI010000557.1:0-2656 GCA_044355355.1 Limnothrix sp.
TACCGATCACACGCCAGGCGACGACCTTTCGATCTTCGGAGAACAACCAGGCGATAAAGCACAGTCCGAAAAGCCCCAGAAAGGAAACGAGATTGTACATAAAATTTTTAGATGGTTTTAGATTGTTAAAGACTGATCGAGTTAGCTGAAATGATTCATTTTGAAAATTCTAGGAATCTTCTTTGATCTAGATGCTAGAACAAAAAAAGCGAGTAGGGAGATCACGATGCAATGATCTATCTCGATACGACAATATTTTGATTTATCTTAATAGTTAATAACTGTTAAAATTACAAATTACAAACACTATGGCAGATCCAGATTAAATCAGGGTAATGCCATTGCTCCTCATGCAAAGCACTCCGTCCTAATGTCTTTGGGTTTATCCTGCAATTAAGGGAAAAATTCTAATGTAGAGTGAGGGTGATCCGTGATCCTTTTGCTATTTGTTCATGTTAATTAACCTTTACCGGGATTTAACCAAATCATTTCCCAGGTGATATAGGTTCCGAAGGGACTCCAGAGTAAAAATGGCAATAATAGACCAAAGCTGAGGGACGAAACAGGTAGGACAAAAACCGCCAAAATTAGACCAATCAGAAAACCCACAGCACCGATGATCGTGCCGATGGTGAGGCTGCGGGTTTTGCACATAACGGGGGTATAGGCGAGGATGGCGATTTCGAGGATGCCGTAACCTGCCATGAGCAGCCAGGTGCGGAAACCGTGGGGATCAGCGTGCCATACGTAATTGGCGGAGATGATGCCGCAGATAAAAATGCTAATCCAGACGATGGGAATAATTTGTTCGAAGGTGAGCCAGTCGGGGCGGCGCAACTGAAAAAACCAGCGTTGATCGGCTCCGATCGCCCGATTGAGTAGGAACCCAATGGCGATCGCCACCACCGTAATCAGTAAACCCGTTGCAATCATTCTCAACTCCCACAGATTCTGTCTCTAATTCTATACTGGTAATAGAAGCCCTATGCCCTGATATCTGAAGATCTGAACACTGATATGACCTTTTCTCCTCAGTTAATGCGAGCCGTTGAAACCTTGCAATATCGCGCCACGGTCGGCGAAGTGGCGACTCAAGCGGGTCTTGAGTTACAGCTAGCCCAGAATCAACTTGCTGGTCTGGCGGCAGCGGCGGGTGGGCATCTCGTCGTAGCAGAAACCGGGGATATTATCTATGAATTACCCACAAATTTTCGTTCGATTCTTCTCAGTAAATCAGCGAAACTACGGCTCCAGGCTACCTTAGCCAAGGTTTGGCAAACGGTTTTTTATCTTATTCGCATCTCGTTTGGGGTTGCCCTGGTGCTGTCGATCGCCATTATGACCATCGCCATTTTGGTGTTAATTATCGCCATGAATAGCCGGGATGAGGACAATAATGATTCCCGCTCCCGTGGTGGTTCCTTCCCAATTACTTGGCTCATTTGGTGGGGACCTGATCTATTCTCGATGTTCAGCCCAGGTTACTATCGCTCTAATTCCGGGCGATCGCCCAAAGTCCGCGTCAGCAATGACAACGGCTCCGACATGAACTTTCTAGAGTCCGTCTTTTCGTTCCTATTTGGCGATGGCGACCCCAACCCCAACCTCGAAGATCGCCGCTGGCAAACCGTCGGGCAAGTCATCCAGAACAATGGCGGCGCAGTCATTGCCGAACAACTCGCTCCTTATTTTGACGATCTCGACAGCATCGCTGAAGAAAACCACATGATGGCAGTGATGGTAAAATTTAACGGCTATCCCGAAGTGTCCCCCGAAGGGGAAATTATCTACTACTTCCCTGAACTCCAGATCAAAGCCCAAGCCCGTAGCAAGCAATTAGTCCCCAAATTTCTCCAAGAAAATCGTTGGACTTTTAGTCTAGCTCCCACCACCCAGAAATTTTTGGCAATGGGTCTAGGTGGAGTCAATATTGTCCTCGCCCTTGTCCTCGGCACAATGCTTAAGGATCCCACGGTCATCGCCCAAATGGGAGGTTTTATTGCTCTGGTGAATGGACTCTATCCAGTACTAATTGGCTATGCGATCGCCTTTCTGGGCATTCCCTTAATACGCTATTTCTGGATCCAACGACGTAACGATAAAATTCGCAGCCGCAACGAACAACGTCAAGCAACCGCCGCAGTCTTAGAAGGGGAATATGAACCCATCCAGAAAAAACTCGCCTATGCCAAAACCTTCGCCGCCCAAAAAGTGATTAATCCCGGCGATATTGCCTACACCAGTGAGAAAGATTTACTCGATCAAGACCTCGAAAAACAAGCCGCAATTGATGCAGAATGGCAAAAACGTTTAGGGGAATCCTAACTTTTTCTAAGCATTCGTCGTTTCGAGTTTTTCCATCAACATCAACATAATGTCATACATTTCTTTTTTGTACTTAAACCCAGATTGATTGAGCACCTCTAACCACAGGCGATCGCCCATATTAGAAAATTCCACCAAATCCAGCATCAGGGACAATACCTGATCCATTTTTCCTCTTAAAAGCAATTCTTCCGCCTCAGTAAAACAGCGAAAATAGCGATGTTTCTTGACGATTTTTTGTTCTTCTAAACTGAGATATGCTCTACCCTTATGAAAAATTTGCCAAATATATTTTTCAGGCACAAATAAGTGTTCTTTCAGAGTTCTCGCC
>JBIKYI010000052.1:0-9931 GCA_044355355.1 Limnothrix sp.
TCATAGGGATTTCTTATTGTTTTACTTAACATCAGAATATCCTTATGAGTCCCTCTTCAGAAAGACCCTAGGTGTTGCACTTCAAATTTGAATTGGCGCCTTTAATTCATCTAAACTAATTTCCAATGCCTTAGAAATATTACTCGCAGAGGCACGAATCGCCCCCAGCGGCGTATTGATTTCATGGGCAACCCCTGCAATTAATTGTCCTAAAGCTGCCATTTTTTCTGATTGGATTAACTGTTCCTGACTTGCTTGCAGATTCTCTAGGGCTTCCTTCAGTTCTTGAGTGCGTTGGGCAACTTTTTGTTCGAGGTTGTTATAGAGTCGGGCATTATCAATGGCGATCGCCGCCTGACCTGATAATAACTGAATTAACTCTAAACGCTTCTTCGTAAACACACTAGTAGTTAAGCGATTTTCTAAGTAGACAATGCCACTCAGATTACCTTGGTTCATCAACGCTGTACAAATAATAGACTGAGGTTTAGTTTCTTGAATATAACGATCATTAATGAAATTCCCCTCAACAGCAGCATTATTTAAAACAATACTTTCATGGGTACGTGCTACATAATTTACCATCGAAATCGGCAATTGATTCGCCATGGGTAAGCTTTTTAATACCGTGACTTTACCATCATCAATTTCGGCATTAATATTGCCAATCGCTTCAATCAAAAACTGGGAATCGCCATTGTCCCTATCTACATTAGGCAGCAGCAATAAACCCCGTCTTGCTCCCGTATTTTTGAGGAGAATTTCCATTAAAGTAGACAGCAATTTATCCAGTTGAATTTCTCCCGCCAAAGCTTGGGACGCCTTCATGATCGTTGAGACATCTAAAATATTACTGATGTTAGACGTACTGCTAGAGAAACTTTCGACAACAGTAGAACTAGCATTAACGGCAATAGGATTCAGCGATTGATTGTTAATAAGAGACTTGTATTTTTCTTCTAGGTGCTGAATTTTAGCGAAGGCTTCCCAGCGTACATAACAGTAGTAGGCATCTGTCATATACAGTTGGGCAAATCGTAGATTTTTTTGATCAAGCCAGAATTTTGCTGCTAATTCAAAGACAAGGGCTTCTATGGGTAATAATTTATATTCTTGGGCTTTTTCAATGGCAAATTCATAGTATTGGTTGGCATCAATAACTCGCCCTTCAAGTTTTGCAATTTCTGCCTCGACCAGCAGATGTTTATGAGAATAATTGCAGGGAGAATTTTCCGCCCATAATTTCAGTTTGCCTTGGTTGCGATCAATCAATTCTCGATATTTTTGTTGCTGTTCTGGAGTAGCTTGGGGATAAAGGGCTAGAAGAATCAGAGATGAGTAGAAATAATGTTCGGAATAGTTGGCAATTCCTGTGACAAAAACAACAGTTTCTTCACTGGCTTCGATGAATTTGAGGGCTTCTTCGTATTCCTCGTAGAGGAAAGCAAGTTGGGCTTTAAAGATGTTGTACATGGCAACACCGGGCCAGAAGTTGTTATCGCGCCACATCTGACAACAGGCAGCTTCATCAAATTTTTCATCGCTCAACGACAGGCGATCGCCAATCACACCCTGTAGATTAAGAATGACCTGTTGATAGGTTTGTTGAACACCGACAAAAACATGGTTTTTCGTTTCTGTTAGATATTCGGTATATTTTTTCGATTCTTCGAGGATATTCGCGAAGGGATCACCAAGAATAATCCGTTGCAAAATGAGGTGATAAACGTTATAGCTGGTATAGACATCGCCCGTATTTACGCCATCTTGATAACCCCTTCTTAAAATCGGAATATTATCCCGCATGGGACTCCGCCAATGGGCAATCAAACCACCATATAAATTAAAAACTTTACAGGTTAAATTTGCCTCATGAAATTCATCATTTAGCTCCAGAGCAAGTTGTCCAAATTCATAACCAGTATCATATTCAAGGAAAGCAGAACCTGCGATAATCCCCCAGAAAGCATAACCGTGGGCTGCAACTTCTGACTTGCCATATTCAATGGATAGATTGACCATTTTGAGAGCAATTAAAGCCAAGAGTTCCTGATTGGTAAAATAGGCAGGTCCCGTAATATTCATCAATATCCTGAGGCTGGCATCAATGACCGGATCGCTATTCTTGGGGGAATAGGCAAGATCGGCAATTTTAATGGTGGCTAAATGTTGGCGATATTGGGTCAGTTCTTCATCGAGTCTCGCCAGAATAGCTTCCTGTTCGGTGGGAATATCTAGTCCTAATGATTTGAGAGTAACGGAGCCAATTTGAATGCTTTCTACGTATTTGCCTGTATTGTCATAGAGGACAAGACGAATGTTTTGGATACTGGCAATTTCGATACTTGTTTTGGCATTTTGGATCACAAGATCGAAGAGTTTTTCTGCTTTTTCAAAGTTACCACAGAGATACTCACATTCAGATAATTCACGGTATAAATCAAAGTTTAATTGATAGTGACTTACCCAAGCATTATCAGGTAAATACTTTAAGCCAGCAGCAAAGTATTCAAGGGCAGATTTATGGGCTGAGGAGGCTTTAGCTGTTTTTCCGGCTTGTAAATTAAGTTGAGCAAGTAGTTCTTTTTCTAGGGGTTCTGTAATGAGTCTAATCGCCTGATTAAAGTGTCCTACAACGTCAAAAATTTGGTCGTCTAGGCTATCTTGAATGAGGTATTCATAGAGGCGGCGACCAATCACTAGATGGGTTTCTTCCTGTTGAGATTCGGGGATTAGGGCATAGGCTGCCTGTTGCACCCGGTCATGTAGGAAACGGTAGGCGATCGCCACATCTTGGGGGGAGTTATCCTGTTGGAGGGTTAGGGGAATTTTGTAGGATTCATTGAGGGGTAAAACAAAGCCCTGTTGTAGTGCTTCCCAGAGGGCGATCGCCGTCTCAGAGATCGATTTGTCATAGACTACTGCCAAAATTTTCAAACTAAAGCGGTTCCCTAAACAGGCAGCTAATTGCAGAATTTTTTGGGTTTGTGGATCTAATTTCTTAAGCTGATTGAGCATCAACTCCACGACATTTTCAGTGATACCCACTGCATTAATAGCATCAAGCTCCCAATACCAATGCCCCAAACTAATATCAAATTGTAGAAGTCCATCAGTATAGAGCGTATTTAAAAGTTGTGTGAGGAAAAAGGGATTCCCATTGGTTTTCTTAAAACAAAGTTCTGCTAGTTCTTTAACCTGTGCCACTTCAGGGGAATTGAGCGTATCCTGAATTAATTCTGTACTATGTTCGAGGCTGAGAGGTTTAATTAAAATATTTTGGGGAATAATATTTTTTTCTTCGAGTTGATGCAGCATCAACATCAACGGATGGCTGGAATTTACCTCATTATCTCGGTAAGCTCCTAGGACGAGTAAATGGTGTTGATCTTCTGCTTCCATCAACAATTGCAGAAATTGTAATGATTCTAGATCTGCCCACTGTAAATCATCTAGAAATAAAACAAGGGGATGTTCTGCCTGAGTAAAGACTCGAATAAATTTTTGAAAAACACTATTAAACCGATTACGAGATTCGTTAGCACCAAGTTGAATGACAGGCGGTTGTTTGCCAATAATTAATTCTACTTCGGGGATGACATCGATAATGATTTGCCCATTTTGACCTAGGGAATCATGGAGTAATGTACGCCAACGTTCAATACTTGCGTCGTCTTCTGTGAGTAGTTGTTGGATTAATTCTTTAAAGGCTTGAATGAGGGCAAGGTAGGGAATATTCCGTTGAAATTGATCGAATTTGCCACCAACAAAATAGCCTCTTTTTTGTACAACGGGTTTATGGATTTCTTGGACAAGGGAAGATTTACCAATGCCGGAATACCCGCTAATTAAAATGAGTTCTGCTCGTCCTGCGACAACTTGGTTAAAGGCCTTAAGGAGTTGTTGAACTTCTTCTTCTCGACCGTAGAGTTTTTGGGGGATTTGAAATTCGGCGGAAACATCATTTTGACCAATGGGAAAGGATTCAATGACTCCGGTGCTGGTGAGTTGATCTAGACATTCCTGTAGATCGCTGCAAAGTCCAAAAACGGTGCGGTAACGATCTTCTGCATTTTTTTCGAGAAGTTTGAGGATAATCTCTGAGAGAACTGGGGGAATTTCTGGGTTGAGGTGATGGGGGGGCGTGGGTAGGTGGGCGAGGTGACAGTAGATGAGTTCGAGGGGATCTTCGTTGGTGAAGGGAAGTTGCCCGGTCAGCATTTCGTAGAAGGTAATGCCGAGGGAATAAAAGTCGGTGCGGTAGTCGATGGAGCGGTTCATGCGCCCGGTTTGTTCTGGGGCGATATAGCTGAGGGTTCCTTCGATCAGGTTAGGATTGCTGAGGCTTTGTTCTTCTCGCAGGAGTTGTGTGGAAATGCCAAAATCGGTAATTTTGACGATATTTTCTGCGGGGTTAATGATGATATTGGAGGGCTTAATATCTTTGTGGATGATATTGTTTTGGTGGATCTCACCGAGGGTCGTGGCAATGGCGATCGCCATCGGCAGAAATGCGTCAATAGCAATGGGTTGATGTGCCAAGAGATCTTTAATAGAAACGCCCCCAAAATCTTCAAGAATGAGGGCTAAACTTTGGCGATAATCTTCAATGGCTAAAGGTTTAACGATACCTGAAATATTCAGGGGCATTAGCAAATTATATTCATGTTTTAATTTGGCGATGTCCTTTAAAGCGGGGTATTTATTCCGGGTAATCTTGATAATGACTGTCCCTTGATCACTCTTACGATAACCGCGATAAACGCTATGTTTTGTGCCTTCGTAGATGAGATCGGATAGCACATAGTTGGTTGTAGCAAGGATCAAGGAAGGATCAGACATAGAAGTTACAGAAAGAATGAGGTTAAAGGATAAAGGCTGGAGTTGTAGGGGTTTACCATGGCAAACCCCTACGGGATAAAGATTCTAGGCTTTGGATTGGCTCGGTTTTATTCCTGATTTTGTGCGGAATAACGAGAGATGAATGGAGAGGGCGATCGCCGCCCCACAGTAATGAGTAATGGGTAAAAAGTAATGAGTGATAGGCTATAACCAACTTTTACTTTCACCAAAAATTCGATGCACACCGGACAACTTAAATTCCTGTTTGAGGAGAGCGTCCGCACACTGCATTCCTGCCATGACCGTTGCCTCTGCACAACCGGAATTGAGGGAATTATTAATCCAGTCTCCCGTTAGATAGAGATTAGCAAAACCCGAATTGCCCGCATCCAACCGGAATTTTTGGCTCTCTGGCACAGACATCACATATCGCTCCGACGGACTAATATTGACCCGCCAATATTGCGACTGAAACCGCGCCACGCCTTCCCTGTTCTGGGGATCCACCAACAAATTCCAGTCCAAGCCATCCGGATTTTGCGGCGACGTGCCTTTTGGCCAGAGGTAACCCGTCGAATTTTCCAGAAACTGAATGGCGGATGCCTCTACCAATGCCTGTTGCTGTGCCGGAAAATCATAATGTTCATTGATCGGCACGGGAATGCCGGGATCGGGCATTGTCCCCGTAAAGTAGGCAATGTTGTAGGGATAATTCGCCGATGACCAATTTTCCTTTTCCAAAAGGTGAGTCATGTCGGCGTAGGTGTCGAGGGGTTCCACATAGGTTCCCAACACTGGACTTTGGCGATCCCAGCCCAACTGCGCGAGGGTCGATTTCATCCACAGTTGTCCTCCTTGGGTGCTGACGGTTTTAATGTTGTCTACCATCTGTTGCCACTGGGGTTTGGCGGCAATCAACTCTGGACAAACGAAGGGGAATGAACCAAGGGAAATTCCCAACACTACGAGGTCAAAATCTTCGCCCAATTTGAGGCTAATTTTTTCCTCTTGGTGAATTTCTGGCCATTTTGTCCAAAAACATTCCAGATCAATATTGTTTGCCTGAAGTTGCTGGGCTTCTGTCTCGTTAATCTGATCGTAGAGGGGTTCCGCTGGCCAACAACTGAGACGCTTCACTTTGACGATGGGATCATAGTCCTGATCAGGATTTTTCAGATTGACCTGTTTATAGAGAGTAATTTCATTAATGCGATCGCCCCCCATTGGATCTAAGCCGAGGTTATCGACCCGATGGAAGAATTTAAAGTTCACGCCCCGTCGCTTCAACACTTCATACATGGGAGCAAAGATGGTATCGCCCATCCCCGCCTGCATTTTCCACATGATCGCGCCGTTGTAACCGAGGTTCATGCGAATCGCCCACCGCAACGCTGCCGCCGTCCCCAGACTTTGGTTGGCTTGGGTATTTTCGCCGCCAACAAATCCAAAGAGCAGATCGTACATTGCCCGGACTAGCGCCGATTCCACGGTGATATCCCATGCACCATGTTTGGTTAACCATGCGGCAAAGTCGTAATTATCGAGGTCATTAAAACTCTGATGATCGAGGGCATCATCAATAATTAAGCCGCGAATCACAGTATTAATAAAGTCAATCACGATCAGCAAACGTCGTGTTTCGATATCTTCCTTGGCGATCGCCCGTTCAAGAGCCTTACGACTTAGCCCTTGAAAGGTTTCGAGTACAGAAACAATGACTTGATAAAGCTCCTTTGCCCTGCCCTGACATTGATTAGGGAGAGCCTGTACCAATCGACCCGCTAATACTAATAACGCCGAATCTATTGTGAGATCAATGCCCTCAAGGGTCACGCCCACAATCTCCGGTAAACGCAACAGGAAATCAAAGGAACGTTCCAATTGTTGTTGTAAATACTCAAATAAATTCGCTGGGGGATTCTCAGCAGGAACATTTCCCTGTAAAGCAGGAGAATTCGTATAAAGTTCCAAGGCAAACTGAAGGGCAGTTTCGATATATTCCCAAATGGAACGCACATTTGTATCCTGCCAAGGCACTAATTTATTCGCAGGATAATTAATATACCAAGGAACCCATTGGTCATTAATAAACTCCTGAAGCACCACAAAATTATGGGGCTTAAAAGCATCAGCAACCGTATCAAAGGGACCATCATCACCTGATGCTTGATAACAGCGATCCATCAAGCGAAACGCATTTTCATAGAAGCCAAAAAAGATATGAAAACCATGTTCTTGAATGCGATAATCCGGCTCTTCATGGGGTAAATATTTTTGCATATTGCGACCGCTTGCCCCCTTGCCGCCCAGTCGCCAACCGAGTTGATAAACGGTGATGTCGTAGTATTCCTGCCAGTTGGGTTGTTCTGTCAGTTCAAAGACGGTAGTCATCGCACCCAGACCACCACCAAGGACGGCAATTTTTTGCTTTTTCATCGGAAAATTCCTGTTAGATTTGGGGGTTGCTTGATAAACAGTTTTGCCCTGCTTGAGAGAGAAATCAAATTGCACACGAAACGCGACACAGGGTTGAAATGTGCCTGTCGGTAATTGGGGATTTTGTTTTAAGCCTAAATCCTGGGCAATGGGATGACTCGCTAGATTATTTATATGGATGTTGTAGCGATCGCCGAGAATTTTCCCCCCTTCAAAACCGATAACTTCCGAATTCGCTTCGACAATGGCTTGATAACAGGCATTTTTACCATCCGTAGCATCCCGAAATTGCTTCAGAAAGACCATCGGCACGGCTAAATTTTTTAAATCTTTAAGCAGATTACAGGGCAACTCAATACCCGGAATCGTAATATTTTCACAATCGGGAAAGGCAACATTTTTCAGTAGGCGAGTGAATGCTTCTAGATCGGCGATCGCCTCCCCCACACAGCCTTGATTTTCATCAATATTAATCTCCAGTAACTGTTGACGTACCCCCTCAGCATCCGGCGCAAAAGTTTGCCAACCCACCGTTTCCAAATTGAAATGTTCTGGCTTTGCCAAATTAGCAGGCATCTCGATCCAGCCCCATTCCTTCGGAAAACCATAGACCTCTCGACCTGATACCAATGCCGGAGAATTATTCACAAAAATATAGGGAATAAAAACCGCCAGACGTTCCGCAATAAAAACGTTATTTTTCTGTTTCCCAGCGGCAACCAATGTCCAAACAATCACCTCCCCATGTTCCGAAAAAGTACCCTTACTGCGATCCGGTTCTAAGGTTGAATTAATGGCTCGTACACTATCGAAACTGAGCACCACATAGGGACTAATGGCACGATAGGTGACAGCACCTTGGGCAGGTTCATTGAGTTGGCGATCACAGAGTGTTTGTAGATGCGAGAGCGAGCCTTCCAACATAAACCCATAGAAATTTGTGCCACGCAAATCATAGGGTTGCAAAAAAGACTGTTCTCCACCCCGTTCAATGTAGGGTACAGAAGGTTTAGGCTCGGAGACAGGTTCGGTCATAGATTAAAGTCGAAAAGATATTTTTATTAACACTCATGTTAATGCAACTCCTCTAGAACGCAGCAACCTTTGATACTACTCCCATGAACTGTAATATTATTAGAAATCTTGGCAACAACTCGGTAATTACTTGACGACAATTCAACAAAAAATCTTAGTGACTGAGCCAATACGTTTTCATTAAACCTTTGCCTTTCACTGCAATTTCACCCCGCTCTGTGATGAGGTAGCGATCGCCATGCAACTGCTGCACAAACGCTTCCGTCACCTGAATCTTGCCTGGTTCCCCCATATGCTCCATACGAGAGGCAATATTGACCGCATCTCCCCACAAATCATACAAAAACTTCTTTTTCCCAATAACCCCAGCCACCACAGAACCCGTATTAATGCCAATCCGCATTTGTAAGGGTCGCTGCATCTCCTCGGAAAAAACTGCGATTGCCGCATTCAAATCGAGGGCTAGATCCGCCATCTTGTTCGCATGATCGGGGATGGCGATCGGGACACCACCCGCGACCATGTAGGAGTCCCCAATCGTTTTAATTTTTTCCAGACCATGTAACTCCACCAACCGATCAAATTCAGAAAAAATATTATTCAGTAAACCAACTAATTCACGGGGTGAAAGCTCCGAAGCCAAAGGAGTAAACTCAACAATATCAGCAAACAATACCGTAGCACTAGGGAAATGCTCAGCGAGGACTTCTTTGCTATGTTTGAGTTTTTCTGCCACCTTTTTCGGCAAAATATTCAGCAGTAATTGCTCTGACTTTTCTTGAGCAATGCGCAGTTCCTCAGTGCGTTCCTGAACCTTATGTTCTAAGGATTCATTTAAAGCCCGCAGTTCTCGATTTTGTTCCTCAAGTTTTTTATCTTGTAAATAACTTCTTATGGCTTCTTTAACAGTTAAAAGTAAATCTGTTTCATCCCAAGGTTTAGCGATATAACGGTATAAATTAGCATCATTAACTGCATTCCCTACCGCTTTGACATCCGCCTGTCCCGTCATCATGATTTTCAGAATTTGGGGATGTTTTTGATGGATATTAATTAACAATTCATCGCCCTTCATTTTGGGCATAATTTGGTCAGAAATAATCAGGGCTACTTCGATATCATCTTCCTGCATTTCTGCGAGAATTTCTAACGCTTCTTCGCCACTTTCTGCCGCTTCAATTTCAAAAATATCAAGATTATCTAAGTTTCGCTTGAGTTGCTCTGTCAAGCTCTCTAAAATAACGAGTTCGTCATCAACACAAATTATTGCTAGTTTAGGCATGAATGAAGTAACAATCAATAATAATTATGAGAATAAAAATTGGAGATGGTAATTTTTGTGTTGAGGTTGTAAGACTACTAAAATCAGAAAATCTGATTATTTATGTTTAAACATTAAAGATTGATTTATCAGCAGTATTTTTTGTCTGTATTTGCTATGGATTAACAGAAACATAAGACTCAATTGCGTGGTATGACTTAGTATTTCTCCGCCAATTCAAATTTGAAGTGCAACACCTAGGGTCTTTCTGAAGAGGGACTTATAAGGATATTCTGATGTTAAGCAAAACAATAAGAAATCCCTATGAGTTACACCCATTTTAGCATCTCAGACAGA
>JBIKYI010000559.1:0-2652 GCA_044355355.1 Limnothrix sp.
CTGAGATGCTAAAATGGGTGTAACTCATAGGGATTTCTTATTGTTTTACTTAACATCAGAATATCCTTATGAGTCCCTCTTCAGAAAGACCCTAGCTGTTGCACTTCATACTTGAATTGGCGGAGTATAAAGTTAATGCAGTAAGTTTCCACTGTTCTTTTTTCGCAAAAATAGGAGAATTGGCAATTAATAATCCCGTTGTAAATAAGATGCCATGTCCAAAGGGAACATACAAAGGTACGGCTTCTAATCGATAGGTATATAGCTCGAAACCCAGGCTAAATAAACATTCAAACAAAAAAGAAAATGGCACAAAAATTAGCGCCATCATTTGCTCTTCCCGGCGTAAATTAATGACCATTAGTGCAAAGTAAGCAATGGCAAGTAGATTGGCGATCGCCTGACCAGTGAATGGTTGACCAGCCAGCAATTGAGAATCTGCGCCTAATACACAAAAAACGAGGGGCACAAATCCCAAGATCAGGAGACGATGAATCTGGGCGTGAACAGGCGGTGAAGTTATTTCAGTCACAGGGCAATATTTTGAAAAGAATCTAATAAAAATCTCCCCAAATTAATCATTGAAATGATCACTGTGATGACCACTGACAGTTTGAGGAGATCGGTTTTATTGATGATTAAATGTGAATCTAAGTGCATCTAAATGCGATTAGCAAGAATTAGAGCGCTTCCAGGGGATCTACCGTGTCGATGACCGAGAGGGTCGCATCATCATTCACTGTCCAGACATCGTAGCTACCTGCCACATCACCATTTTTGTCGAAATCAACGTTGCCGCTTGCACCTTGGTAGTTGATCTTTTTGCCTTCACGGATCATGGCGATCGCCGTACAGGGGTCACTCACTTCCTCACCGTCACCAGTGGTCACTTCAAGCAATTTACTCTTGATGCCTTCACCCGTATTCGCATCTGCCGCTTCCGCCGCCAACATCATGGCGATCGCCGCGTCCCAGGAATGGGGCACAAACGCAGTGACATCCTTACCCGTCTTTTCCTTCCAGAGGGCAGTAAAGGATTCCAGCGCCTGACCATCTGCACCAGGAACCGTACCCAAAGCACCAGCAATAATCGACTTACCGGCTTCCGTCGTACCAACTTGTTGCGTAAAATCAGGACTGTACACACCGTCGGTTAACAGCACCGTGACACCTTCGCTCAGACCCTGTTCATAGGCAGCCTTGAGCAACACACTACCCGTTTCCGCATAGAGGACACCCAGCACCGCATCGGGTTTATCCGCAAACGCTGCCGCTGCCTCACTATCCAGGGTTGCCGCTTTGGGGTCATAACGAACGGGCTTGTCTTTGTTGACAATTGTGCCGCCCAATTTTTCAAAAGCTTTGACAAATTCCTGCTCGAAACCAACACCATAATCGTTGTTGATCACCACAGTGGACACCCGCTTAAAGCCTTTTTTCATCGCCAAAACCGCCAGAGCAGGGGCTTGGTAGCTATCGGGGGGAGCTGTTCTCGCCCAAAAACCATCGAAATCGCCCGCCGCCGCCCTGGTTGTAAAGACGGGACTGGTGCTACCGGGGGAAATCATCATCACTTTGTTGCGTACTGCCACATCCACTGCCGCACTGGAAACGCTACTGGCAAAGGAACCGACAACACCAGCCACCTTATCCACTTCTGCCAATTTGGTCATGGCTGCACCGCCCGCTGTGGGATCGGTTTGGTCATCTTCTTGTACCAAGGTGACGGGTTTCTCGTTTACACCACCACAGGCATTAATGGTATCGACCGCAAGTTGGACGGCGACGGGCATATTTTGACCGATGGAGGATAAATCTCCGGTGTTGGGTGTGAGGGAACCGAGTTTTAAGCCTTCGTTACCGGATGAGGCGGTTTCTGTGGTCGAGGTTGTGCCGCCATCGGTTGGGGGTGGGGTGGTCTCTTGGCAGGCGGACATAAACGTGGTCAATGCTGCCAGGGACAGGGCGATCGCCCCATTGAATTTTCTGTTAGATTTTTTCACCTGGGAAACTCTCCTCACAAATCATTTTGTTCCCATCATTTTAGGCATAAAGCTCTATTTGCCAAGTGTTTCTACGGAAAAGTACCTATTACAATAGTCAACATTCGCCACTGATTGGTTTTTCCTATTTATTCTTCGCGTTTTTATTGTTCACATTTTATTTTTAGCGTTATGGTTTCCTCCCCTGTTGCTGATTCTGACCGTAATCTAGCGGCTTGGTCTACCCTATTTGCCCAGCCAGCGAAACCTTTTCCCTTGACGGAAATCCCTGTTTTGCAGGGTAAAGTGCCGGAAAATCTGCGGGGTCGCCTCTTTCGCAATGGTCCCGGACGTTTAAGCCGTGGCGATCGCCAGATGGGTCATTGGTTTGATGGGGATGGGGGAATTTTAGGGATTTATTTCACCGAGTCGGGCGTAAAAGCGCAATATCGCTATGTGGAAACCCCCTATTTTCTAGAGGAAGAAGCGGCGAATCAATTGCTCTACTCCGGTTATGGAACCCTTGCCCCAGAGAAAATTTGGCAGCGGTGGGGTAAGCCTGTCAAAAATGCGGCGAATACCTCGGTACTACCCTTGGGCGATCGCCTGTTGACCTTGTGGGAAGGAGGAAAACCTTACGCCCTTGATGCGGAAACCCTTGCCACCCTTG
>JBIKYI010000560.1:0-2645 GCA_044355355.1 Limnothrix sp.
ATCAAAAAGAAGAAATAGCTTGTAATTCCATTCAGAGCAAGGAATCCAGCGATTTTGAGCAAAAAACCTATACTAAGGATATAGGGCAAAGCCCTGAACCCTTAGTAGAAATAAAAGGGGAAATTAAAAAAATTGAAACTGAAGATTTGCCACATCAGTATCAGTATTTAGAGCACTTTGAAAATTCTAAAAAACTCAAACAACAAAGTTCTATAGAGTTAGTTGTTTCAAAGCTCAGAAAATTACAGGAAAGAATAAGTGTAGCTTATGATAAGCATAGCGCGGCGACTGCAAAAAGTGAGATAAGTGAAGCTTATCAATGGGAAAAAAGAAAGATTCCGCTTTGGCTATCAGAGTTTGGCTTACATCGAAAGTATTGGTATTTGCATGGGATGGCAGTGCCAGAGAATGGATTAGTGGAATGGTGGATATTGGCGAATAAACCACCGCAAGGGACACCAGCAGAGAAATTGGAATTAGTAGAAGTGGAGGTTCCAGTTCCGAAGTGAAGATTAGTGGTAGAGCTATCTGAATGGTGTGGAGTGTTTTCTCTTACGAAATAGGAGGAAACACGATGCAAGAGAAGACTGGCATTGAAAAATCAGCCATTGCTGAATATTTCAGGAGTCAACTAAGTTAGGGAGCGAGATTTGGATTAATCGTAACAGCGAGAAAAGCAATCCAATAAGAATTTGGGATTGAGATAAAAGCAGACGATCGCCAGAAAAATAACCTATATTATGCTTCGATTACGATTCGCAATGTACCCTGTTTTTTGATGACTCGACAGGCGATCGCGTTATTACTCCGTTCAAATTCTAAATCAAGGATCGTTTGTCCAATATGTAGATTTTGAATCGCTAAATAGTTCACCGAAGGTAATAGCATCGGATCGATAATTCGCAGATAATTATTTGTTGTATCTGGTACAAGATTGACCATCATTCGTAACAACATATAAATCGTCCCGCTCGCCCAAGCTTGGGGAGAACAGGCGACGGGATATTGAATTGGTCGATCATTGTCGTCCGTGCGTTCATAGCCACAAAATAGCTCTGGTGGTCGTTGATAGGCTTGGGTGCAAGTCATGTCTACTAAGCCTTGGGTTAGAGCCATGGACTGTTCATTTAAGCCTAGCGATCGCAACCCTAACGCAATGATGCTGTTGTCATGATGCCAAACGGAGCCAATGTGATAACCCATGGGATTATAGGCTGGCGACAGATTACTCAGGGTGCGAATGCCCCAACCGTTGAACATATCGGGTGCTTGGAGACGTTCCGCCACAGCATAGGCTTTTTCTGGGTCAAAGATGCCCAAACTTAAACAATGACCGGGATTCGAGGTAATGCTATCTACGGGTTGACCGTTACCGTCGAGGGCTAGGGCGCAGAAATTACGGCTATGGAGCCAGAAATCTTGATTAAATCGCTGCTTGAGATCTTGGGCTTCAGTATTCCAGCGATCGCCAAGTTCTGATAAACCTTTACGATGGGCGATCTCACTCAAGCGAATTTTGGCGGCATAAACATAGCCTTGCACTTCCGCTAGGGCGATCGGGGGCGCGGCTAATTGACCATTACTATCGACAATACAATTTTCGGAATCTTTCCAGCCTTGGTTCTGCAAACCCTTTGCCGAACGACGACGATAACTGAGATAACCTGTTTCTTGGCACTGACGATCAATCCAGTCCATGGCGGCGATCGCATTGTCCCAAAGATCATCTAAGGTCTCAGTGTCAGCCGTCCAAGCAAAATACTCCGCATAGAGCATCAACCATAGCGGTGTCGCATCAACGGTTCCATAGTAGGGCGTGTGGGGAATCTCATGACAGCGGGACATTTCCCCAAGCCGTAGCTCGTGCATGATTTTGCCGACTTCTTCTTCGCGCCATTCGTCTTCCGTTTTACCTTGATATTCTGCTAGTACGTATAACGTATCCCGCGCGATCGCCGGATTGAGTAATAGGGTTTGTGAAGCAGAGATAATCGCATCCCGACCAAATAAGGTGGAAAACCAAGGCACGCCCGCCGCCAAAACCTTGCGATGGGCAAAAGTTTGCCGCAACATATAGAGATCTTGCTTGGCTCGATTAATCGTTTGCTCAAGGGCTTTGTTGTCGGTAACAATCCGAGTGGTCTCGTGATCCCACTGTTGCTCCGAGAGGAATTCCATCGCTTGGGCTTGTTCGAAGGTTGTGGGAGTTGTTGTGGCTGAAGCCGAGCAATTATCCTCGAAAAATTGAATCCGATAACTGAGGGTTTTGGCTTCCCTTGCTTCTAGATGTACATCCCAAATGGCGGTATAACCTTCGAGGCGATCGGGAAAATAGCGATCAAAAGTCAGCCTGGATTCCATCAGCACATTGTCTAGCCCACGATAGGCAAGAACTAATTCCGGCGATCGCCTTTCCCCTGAAACAGACGTGGGAGTTTGAACCTGCAACCGTTGCCCGCATTTTTCGCGCTCATAACCTCGAACCTCGAAAATATCTACAAAATCAGCATCGAAACTAAGGGAAAGCTGAAAACTCACCGGAACCGCATTGTAGTTAGAAATCTGGATTTCTTCAAAGAGACTGCCGTTAATGGCTATTTTTCGTTGAATACCAATGGTTTCCGCTTTGATGTCTGCATTCAATT
>JBIKYI010000561.1:0-2639 GCA_044355355.1 Limnothrix sp.
CCTTGGTAGTCGCTCAGGAGGCTACCGATCGCCAACAAAGTCACAAAGAAAAATAAAGCCGTACCCAGATGAGCCGTGACAATATCAAACCGCAGTAGCTGAGTGACGGTTAAGCCACCGAGAATGCCCTGGAACATGATCAAGAAGAGGGCAAAACTCGCTGCCCAGGGTAACCAACGGGGTAGAACGTTACGGAACCAAAGCGTAAAACCCACCAGGGCGATCGCCGACAAACCGATCAAAGCCGCATCCAGACGGTGGAACCATTCCAGAAAAACCTGCAAATTCATCTGCTGGGTGGGGACGAGTTGACCATAACACAATGGCCAATCCGGACAGGCTAGACCCGCATTCATCACCCGCGTTGCACTGCCAATTGCCATTAACAAAAACGTGGCGATCGCCATTTTCCAGACGAGACGACGAACCCAAGTTTTGACCAGATTACCATCAGGCGAAAAAGAATTTGGAGATAAAAGGGATTGAGCCATAGAGCCTCCTCACAGAACGCTTAATACTCCATAGAGCCAATACTCTAACGGATGTAAATAGCCACACTAATAGAACAGTAATCAAGATTTCCCGCGAAAACGCATTAAATCTAATTAATTAACACTGTAATGAAGCAAATAAAGCCGCGCCGTTCAGTTCCCCATCCTGTACAAATTCTTTACATTCCCCATGAAATAAGCCTTTGAATTGTAAACAGATCATTAAAAATTGAGTATTCTAGAGCACCATTTGCTGAGAAAAACCTATCTAGAAGCAGCAAATTAACAACAAATCAACAATTGTCATCAGTCAACCATGAAGATTGTGACAAAGAAAAAGCAATTCCAAAAAGATTGTTCTAACGTGGTCTATAGCAAAGATTACCTAGAGGAATCATTAGATTTTTTTCCCGTGAATATTCCAAATAGCATCACAACTTTGATCGCTGGAATCGTCATCACCCTGGTTAGTCTCTGGTATGGACAGAACCATGGCTTGCTACCCGTGGCAGCCTCCGCCGATGCCAAA
The DNA here is from genome assembly GCA_044355355.1 of Limnothrix sp. Lineage (GTDB taxonomy): Bacteria > Cyanobacteriota > Cyanobacteriia > Cyanobacteriales > MRBY01 > MRBY01. The sequence goes on from JBIKYI010000561.1 coordinate 1,021, forward strand.
GACGTAGATGATCTCTTCAACCTCATGATGACCATTGCCACTGGTCTGTTCATCTTGATTGAAGGGGTGTTGGTGATTTGCCTAGTCCGGTTCCGCCGGACAAAAGGCGATATGACCGATGGTCCCTCCATCGAAGGCAACATTCCCTTGGAAATCGTTTGGACTGCAATTCCGACGGTGATTGTCTTTGTCCTGGCGATCTATAGTTTTGAAATTTATAACCAAATGGGTGGACTCGATCCCATGGTGTCCGGTGGCGGTATGTCCATGGCGCACCACCATAACCACAATCCCAGCAATATGGGCAATATGGTGGCAATGGGGGATGACTCCCAGGTGGCGATCGGTATCGGCAAATCCCCCGGCGTGAGTGATGATCCCCCCCTCGTGGTGGATGTGAATGGCTTGCAATATGCCTGGATTTTTACCTATCCAGACACTGGCATTGTCTCCGGGGATTTGCACATTCCCGCAGGTAAGCGAGTTCTCCTCAACATGAAGGCAGCGGATGTGATCCATGCTTTTTGGTTGCCGGAGTTCCGGATTAAACAGGATGTGATGCCCGGTCAGCTTTCCCAGTTGAGTTTTGTGGCGAATCGTGAGGGTACCTACCCGGTGATTTGTGCGGAACTCTGTGGTTCTTACCATGGCGGCATGAAGACCACGATGACGGTGGATACGCCGGAAGCCTATGAACAATGGGTTCAGTCTCGGACTTTGGCGATGAAGTCGGGGGATGATGTGGCGGTGGTGAATCCGAGTGATCTGGATGATGCGGATTTTCTGCAAGCCTATGCTGAGGAAATGGGGATTATTGAGAATACCCTCGAACAGATTCCTCATCTACCCTTGGATCATGCTTCGATGGGCATGATTCCCGCTTCTTAAATAGATATTTCAGTAGATGTTTCAGTAAATTAATTTAGCGATTAGATAAACGATCAACTATGAGTGACGCAACAATTCACCATGCGGGAGATCGCAAGTGGACAGACTATTTCACCTTTTGCACCGACCACAAAGTAATTGGGATTCAATATCTCGTACTTTCGTTTTTCTTTTATTTTATTGGTGGTGTGTTGGCAGAAATGGTGCGCACGGAGCTTGCGACCCCAGACCCAGACTTTGTGAGTCCAGAGGTTTATAACCAACTCTTTACGATGCACGGCACGATCATGATCTTTTTATGGATTGTGCCTGCGGGGGCAGGGTTTGCGAACTACCTGATCCCCTTGATGATTGGCGCGGATGATATGGCATTTCCCCGGTTGAATGCGGTTGCGTTTTGGATGCAGCCCGTGGGTGGTTTTTTACTGATTGCCAGCTTTTTTGTCGGTGCGCCCCAAGCGGGTTGGACTTCCTATCCGCCGTTAAGTTTGATTTCGGGGAAATGGGGGGAAGAACTCTGGATTCTCTGTTTATTAATTTTGGGGACAGCTTCGATTTTGGGGGCGATTAATTTTGTCACCACGATCTTCAAGATGCGCATTCCCGATATGGACATCCACAGCATGCCCTTGTTCTGTTGGGCGATGTTGGCGACTTCGGCGTTGATTTTACTCTCGACTCCAGTACTGGCTTCGGCGTTGGTTTTACTGTCCTTTGACCTGATGGCAGGA
>JBIKYI010000173.1:0-6226 GCA_044355355.1 Limnothrix sp.
GTTCGTCTGCACAGGAAAATAGGTCACCTCAAAGCAGAGGGTTTCGAGATAGGCACAGGGGTCAAGGACGGCAGAATGTTCAGTTTGGACGGTGACAATATGTTTTCCCTTGGCAAAATAAGCCTCTGCCACCCCCTTAATAGCCAGGTTATTCGCCTCGGTTGCGCCGCTGGTAAAGACAATTTCTTCAGGACTTGCCCCGATACTAGCCGCAATAATTTCCCGTGCTTGCTTCACCGCCGCCGCCGCTTCCCAACCATAACTATGTCCCGCACTGCCTGGATTGCCAAACTGCTCCGTAAAATAGGGCAACATCGCCTCTAGCACTTGCGGATCAACCGGTGTGGTCGCGTGATTATCGAGATAAATGGGGCGTGACATCCGCTCAGCTTAAGATTTTGGACGGGGATGACTGGTCATGAGGGCGCGTACCTGTTCCGCATGGTAGGAGCTGCGGGTGAGGGGACTGGAAACCACCTGTAAAAAGCCAATGGATTCGCCATATTCACGCCAAGCTGCAAACTGTTCGGGGGTGACGAAATCCTTTACGCCGAGGTGTTTTTGGGTCGGTTGCAAGTATTGCCCGATGGTGATGATATCGCAGTCCACTGCCCGTAAATCCCGCATCACTGCCCGCACTTCTTCATCAGTTTCGCCTAAGCCCACCATAATGCCGGATTTGGTGTAAATCCAAGGGGTTAACTCACGGGTGCGTTGGAGCAATTCGAGCGATCGCCGATAATCCCCCTGGGGTCTCGTTTTTTTATAGAGGCGGGGAACCGTTTCCGTATTGTGGTTGAGGACTTCGGGTTCCGCTTGGAGAATAATTTTGAGGGCATCCCAATCGCCACACATGTCAGGAATCAACACTTCAATGGTGGTGTCGGGGGACAGATCGCGGGTGCGCTGGATACATTTCACAAATTGACTTGCGCCACCATCGGGTAAATCATCGCGGTTTACAGAGGTGATAACCACATGCTTCAGCTTCATGCGGCGTACTGCTTCGGCGAGGTGCTCCGGTTCTTGGGGGTCAAGGGCTTGGGGTTTCTTCTCGAAGTCGATATCGCAGTAGGGACAGGCGCGGGTGCAGGCTGGCCCCATGATCAAAAAAGTCGCGGTTCCGGCACTAAAACATTCGCCAATATTCGGGCAGGAAGCTTCTTCACAAACAGTGTTGAGGCTCAAGTCCCGCAAAATTTCTTTAACGCTCCCGACCCGCTCCCATTGGGGGGCTTTGACCCTGAGCCAATCTGGTTTCACCGCCACGGCGATCGCTCCTTAAAAATCGAAACTGAAAAAACGAAAAAAATTATGCATACAGAATTAACGCATAGGTTCCTATCCTACCAAGGTTTACCTGTGATAGGATGGAAAAGATTTTTTGCGGGATGTAGCGCAGCTTGGTAGCGCACTTCGTTCGGGACGAAGGGGTCGCAGGTTCGAATCCTGTCATCCCGATTTTTATGGGAGCGGGTAATTTTTGGTTCACTCGCTTTGCTGGCAAGACAATCGAAACTACCCCATTATTCATCAAGATGGAAACTGGGGTAGTCCGAAAAGTCTGATTATTTTCTGATTATTCAACTAACCAGATAACCACAATTTAGTGGCACACTTCATTAACCGAAGGTCTGACCATTCCAGCCCCACATGGAACCCTTCGCGTCAGCAAATTCGATATAGATGCGTTCTTTGGGTACACCGAGAGCCGCACTGATGGCACTGCAAAATTCTTTGCTCATGGTTTTGGTGCGATCGCCCATTGTTCCGACACTTTTAATTTCGACATAACATACCGGGTCAGTGGTTCCGGCAAAGGTCATGGCGATATCCGGTTCAAAGGCAGTCATCACATAGGATTCGGGCTTACCCAGATGGCTCGCAAGCTGACCAGAAAGCTGCAATAACATCGCCTCGACATCGGCTTTAGCCGGGGCGGGGATAGAGGTTTGGACTTTGATTAAAGGCATTTTTTCAGATGTTCAGATATCAGACATCAGATATCGGGTGACAGTAGGGTGGGCATCGCCCACATTAAACAAACAAAGATTCGATCAAATTAAATTAAATTAAATTAACCGCCGTAACTCCAGCCCGTGCTGGCAAGGTCAAGGATTTTGCCTTCACGATGTACACCAGCGCCGATCACTTCACCAACAAAAATGGTGTGATCGCCTTGATCAACGGTGCTAACGAGTTTACATTCCACATAACCGAGGGAGTCTTTAATGATCGGGCAGCCAGTTTCTGCGCCTTCGTAAAATTCGATTTCTTCAAATTTATTGCCGACGCGGCTCTTGGGTTTAAAGAAATTGGCAGCGATATCTTTTTGGGTATTTTCGAGGAAGCTGAGGGAGAAAAAGCCAGATTTTTTGATCATGGCATTGGAACCGGAATCCGCACGGACGCAGTTAATGACGAGGGGAGGCTTGAAGGAACCTTGCATCACCCAACTGGCGGTAAATCCATTCATTTCATCTCCATCCCTCACACCGCAAATATATAATGCGTGGGGAATGTGGAGGAGCATTGTCTTTTTGGCTTGTTCGTCTAGCATTGGGAAATCCTCACAGATTGTTTAGTCGTTAATATTGGCGAATTATCTTTGTTAATTATCTTTACATACCATGCATCAACCTCACCCTGATTTGGATTCTCTGGCTCTCTGTTGTGGGGTGATTACGGTGAGTGATACGCGATCGCCAGAAACCGATAAAAGTGGTCAGCTTATTAAAGAGCTATTGGCGGCGGAAGGTCATATCTTGGGTTGCTATGAGCTACTGCGGGATGATCCAGAGGCGATCGCCCAGTGGTTAGAATCTTTGGATCATCGGACGGTGGATGTGGTGATCTTTAACGGTGGGACAGGCATCGCGCCTAGGGACAATACCTATGATGTGGTGGAACGGTTTTTAGAAAAAATATTGCCGGGGTTCGGGGAGATTTTTCGTCAGTTAAGCTATGCCGAGATTGGCTCAAGGGCGATCGCCTCACGGGCTGTGGCGGGAACCTACCGGGGCAAAATTATTTTTTCGCTACCCGGTTCCAGTGGCGCGGTTCGTTTAGCGATGAAAGCATTAATCTTGCCGGAGATGAGACATTTGGTTAGTCAATTGCGGGGCTAGATCAAGGTCAAGCTAAAGATTGATCGGGTCTGCCATTTTGGACTGGATCTCCGAGGCACGGCTAAACCAACGCACCAGCAATCCCGCCAACCGTTCATGGTTATGGCGCACATAGCCCGTGTCGGGGTCTTCCTCCATGATGTTGGCAATCACCACACGCCGCCGCAGATTTGCCACCTCTTCCCGGTCGAGATAAACGGGGTGGGAACGTTCGAGGGCATAGCGCCTCAGGGCAGATTCAGAGGGCGATCGCTGATGAACTAGCACCGCATCAAATAATTTCTGACCGCACACCCGATCAATTGCCTTGATATGGTCTGCCACCGTATAACCATCGGTTTCGCCAGGTTGGGTCATGATATTGCACACATAAATCCTGGGGGCAGAACTCCGGGCGATCGCCTCTCGAATTTCCGGCACCAGCAAATTGGGGATCACGCTTGTATAAAGACTTCCCGGCCCCATGATAATAAAATCTGCATTCTCGATCGCCTCCACCGCCGCAGGTAATGCCGGAGGTTGCGGAGGATAACAGCCAAAATCAATAATATGACCCGCCGCCTTAGGAATATTCGATTCCCCCTCAATTACCCGACCATCCGCCATCTTTGCCCAGAGCCTGACATCACACAGGGTCGCAGGTAACACCCGCCCACGAATCGCCAAGACCTTAGAACTCGCTAACACCGCCTGTTCTAGATCCCCCGTAATTTCGCTCATCGCCGTCAGGAATAAATTCCCAAAGCTATGACCCACCAGACCATCCCCCGCCTCAAAACGATATTGGAATAATTCCGTGAGTAATTTTTCTTCATCGGCAAAGGCGGCTAAACAGTTGCGAATATCCCCCGGCGGTAACACGCCAATCTCCCGACGCAAACGCCCAGAAGAGCCACCATCATCGGCAACAGTCACCACAGCGGTAATATTGCCACTGTATTTTTTTAAACCCCGCAATAGGGTCGAAAGCCCTGTACCACCACCGATCGCCACCACCTTCGGTCCCTTGCGTAAACGGCGTTGGGCATGGAACATATCGACGAGGTGTTCATCCCCATCGGGATTTAACACGCGGGTAATCGAGCCAAAGGTTTGATGCTGTCCCCACCAAATGAGGGCAATACCACTGGCGATCGCCACAGGTCCCGAAATATTCCTGGGAACAACCGTAGTCATCCAACGTAACAAACCTGCCATAAAACCCATCAACCGGGAGACTGGCGTTAGGTTCAACCAAATCGCTAACCCTAAAACCGTAAATAAAACCCCCAACGAACTGATCAAAAACCAGCGCTTCACCGACAAACCAGGGGTCATCCATTTAAAGAGATTGTTAATGCCCACTGGAGTGTGACTCCGCACAGCATCAACGGTTTTCGGATAGGCACGAGCACTTTTTCTCAGAATGCGCCGGAATGGATTAATCAACATTTTTGCTCCAAAAAGTACAACGGCGATCGCCTATGAGCCATGCTCCTATGGGGAGAATTATGTAGTCATGAACAGTGATCTCAAGATATAACCGAGTAGACACCACAAGTTTAACGAACCCCACTAAATCCAAGAGCAAAAGATCTAAACTCTATTATTTTCATCCTGTGGCATCAGTTACGCATCCCCCCGACGGAAAATTTTTAGCCTCAGCCCCATCTAATTAAGCGCCCCCGTCCGCTTGATTTCTGATCGCAACCAATTTTTTTATTAATCACTAAATAGTGATATAATGATTTTGTTGAGAGAAGGTCAAGGTCACTCCTCCTGGGAGAACTGAAAAAGCACAAACAAAAACCTGGCAAACATTATGTTATTTCGTCAACTGTTCGATCTAGAGACCTTTACCTACACCTATCTCATTGCAGATTTGGTGAGTCAGGAGGCGGCATTGGTGGATCCCGTGTTGGAGCAGGTGGAGCGTGACTTAGCACTGCTTCAGGAGTTGGGTTTAACCCTGCGTTATTGCCTGGAAACCCATGTCCATGCGGATCATGTGACGGGAACAGGTTTATTGCGGGAAAAAACGGGCTGTCTGGGCTTGGTTCCCCAGGGTGCTGAGGTGAAATGTGCGGATCGTTCTCTCGTGGATGGGGAGTTGATTTCTGTCGGAGTGATTCCGATTCAGGCGATCGCCACCCCAGGGCATACCGATAGCCATCTCGCTTATCTCGTGAATGAAGATCATTTATTGACGGGGGATTCCCTCTTGATTCGTGGCTGTGGCAGAACGGATTTCCAGGGGGGCGATGCGGGTCAACTCTATGCCTCCATCACCGAAAAGTTATTTACCCTGCCGCCAGAAACCATTGTTTATCCGGGTCATGACTACCGTGGACATACCGTTTCGACCATTGGGGAGGAAATGCGCTGTAATCCCAGGCTCCAGGGCGATCGCCAAAACTTTATCGAGATTATGGAGAACCTGCATTTACCGAACCCCAAGAAAATTATGGAAGCCGTCCCCGCCAACCAAGCTTGTGGGAATTTATCGCCATCTCCATAACAATCTTTGCCGACACTAGCAACAACACCAAAAATATTAGGCATGAATATAATCTCTGCACAAGCCCAACTGAAAACCATCACCCCTGAAGCGTTGCAGTCTCAATTAAAAGCCCAGAACATCCTGTTAATTGATGTGCGTGAAGCTGGAGAATTTGCCCGCGATCGCATTGCCGAGGCACAGAATTTACCCCTCTCGACCTTGACCCTAGAGCAATTGCCAACAACCGCCAAAACCATTGTGCTCCATTGTCAGAGTGGGAATCGTTCGCGCCAAGCTGCGGAAAAATTGTTTGCGGCGGGACTCCCAGAAATTACCCATTTAGAAGGGGGCTTAAGCCAATGGAAGATTGCCGGTTTGCCCATTGTCGAAGATAAAAACGCGCCCCTGCCCATCATGCAGCAGGTACAGATCGTCGCAGGGAGTTTAATCCTCACTGGAACGCTATTAAGTGCCTTTGTGTCGCCGTGGTTTTTGCTGTTAACGGGTTTTGTGGGTTCTGGTCTAATTTTTGCAGGAGTAACGGGCTTTTGTGGCATGGCGACCATTCTCGCGAAATTGCCCTACAACCAAGTGAAATAGGCACATAACAAGGTTTTTT
>JBIKYI010000053.1:0-9877 GCA_044355355.1 Limnothrix sp.
GAAAAGATGTCAAAATCCCTCGGCAATTTCATCACCATTCGCGATTTACTCGCCAAATATGATCCGATGGCAGTGCGTTTGTTTATCCTACAAGCCCACTATACCAAGCCTTTGGACTTCACCGATGAAGCATTGCAAGCCGCAACAAAGGGCTGGGAAACCATTAATGAAGCGCTCTTATTTGGCGAACAATTTGATACGAATAATATCAAAGCCGATGCTGGCATGTTGAATAAATTCAAGGAAATTGTTGATCTAGATCTCAATTTTTCTGGTGGCTTAGCGATTGTTTTTGAGATTGCCAAGGAACTGCGCAAAGAGAAAAATATTCTCGTCCATGAAGGCAAATTACAACAAAATCCGCAAATTCTCGCTTCCCTCTGGTTAACCCTTAAGGAATTAGCCGATGTCCTAGGGCTTGTCTCCGAGGAAAAACAGCAAGTGGATAGTCTAACTGATGCAGAGATTGAAGATCTGATTCAACAACGCAAGGATGCCCGCACGAATAAAAACTACGCCGAGGGCGATCGCCTGCGGGATCTTCTCACAGAAAAAAGCATTGTGTTAGTCGATAAACCCGGTGGTATTACTGAATGGCATCGCGAGTAAAATACTTGTAACTTCTGTAATTTTTGAATTTTGATTATTTATTGATCGCCAAAAAAATGCCTAAAACCTATGAATCAATTTTTTCAATTTGAGCAGGATTTTATTCAATCTTTGCGCTGTATTCCGATGGTAATGCGCTATAAACTCGATGCTTCCGGTGTCAAAATGAAGCTCGATCATTGGGGGAAATTTGATGAAGCGGAAAAACAAAAATTTGTCGAGATGCCCTGTGAAACTCCTGCGGAAGTAGCGGCATACCATGAGGCATTACAGAATTTAATCGAGGCAAAAACAGGTAGTCGAGCCAAAGTTTTAGACATCGAAGCAAATCCCCTCTGGATGCAAACAGCTATTCCCGATCAAGTGTTAGAAAAAGCCCAAGAATGCCAGGTTGAAATTACACCTGCTCAATGGCAAAGTTTAAGTAATTTGCAACGATTTGCCCTAATTAAACTCAGTCGTCCTAGCCATGAGAACCATAATTTTGTGCCAGCTTTTAAGGAATTTGGCTTGATATTGGAGTAATGAATTTTTCATTTTTTAGTACATCAAAAGTGAGCTATATTGGCATTGGTAAAAAGGGCAAAATTAAACCGATCGCCATGCCTCCTAAGACTAACCAGAGGGAATTAACTTCGTATTTGATTAACAGAAATAACGCGGCGATCGCCACCCCAATAGTTAAAGGATCGACCAGGGAAGAATGTCCCAAAGAGACTAACACCACCAGCATTAAACTGAGTGCCCCGACATTTACGCCATCAAGAAAAGTGCGGAAAGTTTGGTTTTTAATCAGTTTCGGCAAAATGGGATTTAAGATCGCCACAAAGAGAAAGGATGGTAAAAACATCCCTAAAGTTGCTAAGCCTGCCCCCGCATAACCGCCTAGAAAATAACCGATAAAAGTAGCCGTTGACGATAGGGGACCCGGAGTAATTTGTCCGATGGCGATCGCATCTAAGAGTTGTTGATCCGTTAGCCAACCAAGACGATCGACAAGATCTGCGCGGATAAAGACGATGAGGACATAGCCTGTCCCATAGAGCACAGAACCGACTTTGAGAAAGAATAAAAATAAGGATAGTAAACTGTAATTGGTGGTGCTCACCGATAAAAATGAAACTGTCGCAAAGGGAGCGAAATTAAATAGTTTTTTTGTTTCTAGGATTTTTTTACCAAAGGTTTTAATTAGAGCGAGAATGCCGCTTATTACTAATAGCAACAATTCATGTAAACCCAGTAGGGAAAGTACGACATTCACCAGGGCTAAACCGATTCCAAATTTGCCCTTAATTGCTTTTTTTCCTAATTTCCAAAGGGCTTGGGCAATGATGGCGATCGCCACGGGTTTTACACCATAGAGCAACCATTCACCCTGGGGTGTTGCCCCGAAATGTTGATAGGCGATCGCACAAAATAAAATCAAAATACTCGAAGGCGCAGTAAAACAAATTCCACCCAGCAAAAAACCCAGCCAACCCGCCCGCTTTGCCCCCAGGTGAATCGCCATTTCCGTGGAATTGGGTCCCGGAATTAAGTTCGTTGCACCGAGTAGATCCAGAAATTCCTGCTCCGAGAGCCACTGCCGCTGCTTGACCGTTTCCTCATGCATCATCGCAATATGGGCAACGGGTCCCCCAAAGGCAGTAAAACCCAAGCGTAAAAATAAACGTATGACTTCCCGTAAACGAGACCAATCCACAACTAAATTCACAATTATCGGTTCCATTGCAATGTTCAATCGGTCACGGACAGCAACCCTTTAAAAATCATGTCACAATGTCCAGATATGATTATCGGCTCGAATGTAGGAGGGTCTCCCTATGGTTGCAACGCCCATTAAAACCGAAAAACGGTTAACAATCCAGACAGAACAGCTTAACGACAGCACCAGAACCATTCGTTCCCTTGATTGGGATCGCGATCGCTTTGATATTGAATTCGGTTTACAGAACGGCACAACCTATAATTCCTACCTCATCCAAGCTGACAAAATTGCCCTAGTGGACACCTCCCACGCAAAATTTCGGGAGCTATACCTGGCAACCCTCACCAGACATGTGGATCCCACAACCATTGACTACATCATCATCAGCCACACAGAACCTGATCATAGTGGCTTGGTTAAGGATGTCTTAGAAATTGCGCCCCAGGCGGTTGTTGTGGGGGCAAAGGTGGCGATTAAATTCCTCCAGGATCTAGTGCACCAACCCTTTGAATATTTGGAAGTAAAAAGTGGCGATCGCCTGGACTTGGGTCAGGGTCATGACCTCGAATTTGTCAGTGCGCCCAACCTCCACTGGCCAGACACCATTTTCACCTATGATCCCGCCACCACAACTTTATTTACCTGTGATGCCTTCGGGATGCATTACTGCTCCAAGGCGACCTACGACGACAATTTAAAGGCGATTGAACCGGATTATCGCTTTTACTATGAATGTTTGATGGCTCCCAATGCCCGCTCGGTGCTGAGTGCGATGAAGCGGGTGGATCAGCTAGAGGGGGAAGTGACTTTGGTGGCAAATGGTCATGGTCCCCTGCTGAAGCACAACACCAAGGAAATGATGGAATGGTATCGCCAATGGAGTGAAGCCCAGACCAAAGGCGACAAAATGGCAGCGGTTTTCTACATCTCTGACTATGGTTACAGCGATCGCATTTCCCAGGCGATCGCCAAAGGGATTACCAAAGCAGGTGTTGCCGTAGAAATGGTCGATCTCAAAGTCGCCGATCCCCAGGATGTAAACGAAGTTGTCAGTCGTGCAGCAGGATTGGTGATTGGGATGCCGCCGATGAATAGCCCCTACAACGATGAACTCAGTAAGGCAGTCGGCACAATTATTGCTGCGTCAAAAAATAAGCAAGTATTCGGCATGTTCGAGTCCTACGGTGGCAACGATGAACCCGTCGATACCCTGCTAACAAAATTCCGGGATGCGGGTTTAACCCAAGCCTTTGATTCCATTCGCGTGCGGGAAGAACCGAGCGAAAACCTCTATCAAATTTGCGAAGAATCCGGCACTGACATGGGACAATTGCTCACCCAAAAAGATAAATTGAAGGAGAGAAAAGCCCTCGACAATGAACTCGATAAAGCCATGGGTCGTATCAGTGGTGGTCTCTATATTCTCACCGCAAAAAAAAGTGATGTAAAGGGTGCAATGGTCGCTTCTTGGGTGACTCAGGCGAGTTTTGATCCTCCTGGTTTTACCGTTGCCGTCGCTAAGGATCGAGCGATTGAATCATTGATGCAGGTGGGCGATCGCTTCGTTTTAAACATCCTGGAAGAAGGCAAATATCAAGGGTTAATGAAACATTTCCTCAAGCGCTTTCCCCCCGGTGCGGATCGTTTTGAAGGGGTTAATGTGCAAACCGCCAAAAATGGGTCCCCAATTTTAAGTGAGGCTTTGGCTTACCTGGAATGTGAGGTGATTAGCCGGATGGAATGTAGCGATCACTGGATTGTTTATAGTCAAGTTGATGCGGGTCGGGTGTCGAATCCTGATGCGTTAACGGCGGTACATCACCGTAAAGTTGGGAACTATTACTAAACGACAATCCAACTACTATGGTCATTCCAAATAAAAATTAGACACTCATTGCCTCCCTTTCTAAGGGAGGTGCCGAAGGCGGAGGGATCAGAAATTTTCAAACTTAACCGAAACGACTATATCAAGTGAAATTTTGATGGGTATTAACTGGAATATTAGTCAGAATATTCATCAAATGAATTGATTCAAATAAATTCGTTGCGAGGAGGGGATCATTAATCAAAATATCCCCTTTTTTTATTGTCTGATCATATCGAGACTAAGGGCGATCGCCCCCAGGATTACCTCAGGGCAGATTGGTTGATTTTTAATTGTTATTTTCTGCTTCCTCTTGATAAACCATCCAAGTATTACGACCCTGCTTTTTAGCTAAATACAGTGCCTTATCGGCTTGATCAATTAACTGGTTAGGGGAATGATTTAAGTCAGGAATAAGACAGGCAATACCTAAACTCACGCTTACAAAAGGAACTGGGGCATTCTCCGGGGTGGCGATCGCCAACTGCTGAATGATCCGATTAATATCCCTAGCAATCTGCACAGCCCCCTGCTGATCCGTATCGGGCAGAATCACCGCAAACTCCTCCCCCCCATAACGACAGAGATCATCCGCCGCCCGCCTGATACAAGTCTGAGCCGTCTGGGCAATTTGTTGCAGACATTGATCTCCCACCAAATGACCGAAGTGATCATTAAAGGACTTAAAGTGATCCACATCAAACATAATCAAAGATAAAGACTGCTGCGATCGCTGTAACCTGCGCCATTCCCGCTCCAATTTGTTATCAAAATACCGACGATTAGCAATCTGAGTTAACGCATCCACATTATTGAGCTTTTCCAATTGGGCGTTAGCAACCTCTAAAGATTGCACCGTCTGGGTGAGTTGTTCCGCCTGATCTTTAACCTGAGCCAATATATGAGCTTGTTCTAGGGCAACCGTAAAGTGAGCCGCCAACTGCCGCACAAAACGCGCTTCTGAAGCTGTCCAATGCCGTGGCTCGCAGCATTGATGCACACAAAGTAAACCCCACAATTTTTCCTGCTGTTTGAGGGGCACAATGATTTGGGCTTTAATTTGAAACTGCTCCAGGATCGCCAAATGGCACTTGGATAAACCTGCTTGATCAACATCGTCCAAAACCTGCATTTTGCCATTCTGGTAGTCAATGGCATATCGATCCCCAAAACAGTTGTCCCTAACGGTAATGGCGATCGCCGAATCATATTCCGACAAAACATTCTCCGCGACAAACCGCCCCGAATGGTACTCACTATCCGCATCAAACTGAAAAATACCAACCCGATCAGCCCCCAGACTGCGCCGTACCTCCTTAACCATCGTCTTAAACAAAACATCCAGATCTAAAGATTCACGAATATCAGACACCAGATCCAATAAAATTTTCTGCTGAACATTCGCCGCCTGAATTTCCTCCGCCTTTTGACGGGTCTGCTCTAGCAATTTCGCTTGGGTCACCGCAAAACCCAATTGAGTCGCCACCTGCGATAAAAACTGAACCTCTTGATTCGTCCAGCGTCGCACATTGAGATGTTGGTAAGCCCCCAAAATACCCCATAATTTCTGCCCCACAAAAATCGGAGCCGTCACATAGGCACGAATTTGAAACTGGATCAAAATATCTAGATGACACTGGGACAATCCCGACTGATATACATCATCAGAAATACAAGGCTCATTGCGGGCATAACGTCCCCCTTTATTTTCCTGGAGATAGGTATCATCCCAAACCGCTTTTTGCTCCCAAACCTCATCCCAACCCGGTTCCGCAAATTCGAAATTGTGAATAAATTCTCCCCCCCAATTTTCATCAAAACGGTAAACCGCAATCCGATCCACCCGCAGCAGCTTGCAAGTTTCCTTCGCGGTTGTCCGAAAAATGGCATCAAGCTCCAGGGACGCACGAATTTTGCTGATGACTCGATACAGGGATTGTTGCTGTGCTTCCTGATCCTGTAAAGCCTGTTGATGAATTTTGATCTGAGCTTCTAATTGGCTCGGAGTCGAAACTCGACACATGCGACAAGCAAGATCAGCAAACCTTTGACGAAATGACATCACACTCAGCCGGAAAATATACTAATGTTTTCGAAGTTTTTCAGCTTTGAATTTGAAGCCTTTCACTCAAAGCCTTTAAACTTTTTACAAGCAAAAAAAATAAATCCACCCTCGTAACCCCAAATCAAAATAACTGATTTACGGTTTTAGGGAAGATTATAACGATTTCTTAATGAGAAAAACACATATAATGCCAAGGCGATCGCCTATGGACAGGATCGTGTTTATCTTAGATCTAGCTAAGACTGAGTAAGTATTTTTCTGAATTTAGTGATGGCTCGAATCCTCAGTTAAGCACGACTCTTTCATCAATTATTCGGCAGATATTGTGTCTTGTTATGCACCCTGAATGACACCGCTAACCTCTACAGAGGTCAGATCCTACTCATCTTGATTGATATAAATTCCCGATGCTTCCTTCCAGTCCAAACACCAAGGGGACTTACCATTTTAAAACAGCTTCTTCAACCCCTTTCTCTATGCGGGTTTTGCTATCGTTTTCAAACCATTGAATGATTTGTTGATAGTCGAGATCTTCCACTGCACAATGATGTTCTTTGGCGATAATGAGTAGTAATCGCTGGGAGGAGATGGTTAATCTCGCAAGGAATTTCTCAGGGCTGGTCAGTAGTGCAGCATCAACGCTGAAGGATTCTTCGGGTGTTAAAAATTGGGGTTGACTCATTACAGGGCAAAAATGTTAGGTCTACTTATGTTAGTTATACCAAGAATAGAATGGCGATCGCCACCGATGGAGATCACATCAGGGATCATTGAAAGTAGTTGAGAAACAGTTGGGAAATCGTGAGTGAATTGATTGTTAATTATTCTTAATTCTTGGTGAAATTATACAAAATCTAAATAGAAGGTTTCTAGATTCAGCAAAATCAAGATATGTAAGTTTTCTTGTTGAGCTGTCAAAATAGCCGCATTACATCAATGATATTTATTGTGTTATTTTTTTGCTATTTTAGAGATTTTTTTTAGAAATCATGGGGGCTTAAGCGTTCTGTTGGCAGAGTTTCGCTTCCCAATAAATTCTACACTTGCTTTCACAAATACGGCTCTTATTTTTTGTTATGATCGATCATTGGTGAAACGAAGAAGATAGTTTGGCTGGTATTGTAGAAAGACGAAAAAAAGATGAAAAAACGGCTAAAAGATGTTCAAATATTTTCAAATTAGCAAAGATTCCCCCTTTGATTGTTGAATTTCTTGATGAATTGTTGCTTGAACTGCGACCTGAACATCAACATTAGGTTCTGGTGTGTTCATCTGTCTATTGCTTCATGGCAAACCATGCCCGATCAGGATAAAGATGTCGTTAATTCCTGGGACTTGTTGCACTGTGATCGCCCTTCAGCCCAAAATGGAACACTGTTGTTGTCTCCGGTGCCTAGGTGTTAAAACGTTTCAAGTTTGATTACAAATTTAGTTTTAAGCTGAGTGTGTGGACTCTGCTCACATTGATGATCAGCGCCTTGATCGCGATTCCCATCTTGTTTGTATTGGGCAGTGTGTTCACGGATTCGGGCGAGGTGTGGAGTCATCTCGTTGCCACGGTTTTAACGCGCTACATCACCAATTCCCTGTGGTTAATGTTGGGGGTTGGCTTCGGAGTGACGGTATTGGGGGTTTCTACGGCCTGGCTGGTAACGATGTGCCGTTTCTGGGGCAGTGGCTTCTGGGAAGTGGTGCTACTCTTGCCTCTGGCGGCTCCGGCGTATTTGCTGGCATATATTTACACGGATTTGCTGGATTATTACGGTGGGGTGCAGCGCACCTTGCGGGGGTGGTTCGGTTGGCAGTCGGTGCAGGATTATTGGTTTCCGGAGGTGCGATCGCTCTGGGGGGCGATGGTGATGCTGATTTTGGTGCTGTATCCCTATGTCTATCTATTGGCAAGGGTTGCGTTTTTGGAGCAATCGGTCACCACGGTCGAAGCGAGTCGGGCATTGGGTTGTGGTCCCTGGAAAAGTTTTTGGGCGATCGCCTTACCTTTAGCCCGTCCAGCCATTACGGCGGGTCTAGCCTTGGCGTTAATGGAGACGTTAAATGATTTTGGGACGGTGCAATTTTTCGGGGTGGAAACCTTTACTACAGGCATTTATCGCACTTGGTTTGGTTTGGGAGAACCCCAAGCGGCGGCACAATTAGCGGCAGTATTAATGCTTTTTGTCGGGATTTTAATTCTGTTGGAAAAGTGGTCACGGCATCAGGCTCAGTATTATCAAACGAGTAATAATTATGCCAAACCAAATCCTTATTTTCTGAGTAAATGGCGATCGTTTGGTGCAATTATGATTTGTGCAATGCCTGTTATTTTGGGATTTGTGGTTCCGGTCATTGCCCTATTAGAAATGGCATTAAATCGCCCCCAAGCTAAGTTTAAAACGCAGTTTTGGGAGTTTGCCCAACATAGCTTTATTTTAGCAATTTTAACCGCAGCCCTAGCGGTGGCGATCGCCTTGATTTTAGCCTATGGTCAAAGGCTAAACCAAAGTATTGTGATGCGCTTTGGTATTCGGGTTGCGGCGTTGGGTTATGCCATTCCGGGTTCAGTGATTGCCGTGGGGATTTTAATTCCCATTGGTAAACTAGATAATGCGATCGCCAATTTAATGCAGACACAATTTGGCATTACCACAGGCTTAATTTTAAGCGGTACAATTACGGCATTAGTTTTCGCTTATTTAGTTCGATTTTTAGCCGTTTCTTTTGGGGCAGTGGAAACAAGTCTTGGCAAAATTAAACCAACCCTTGATGATGCTTCCCGTAGCCTCGGTAATTCGCCAATTATGACCTTAATTCAAGTCCATATGCCCTTGATGTGGAGTGGTTTATTAACCGCTGCAATGCTCGTTTTTGTTGATGTGATGAAGGAATTACCTGCCACCTTGGTCATTCGTCCCTTTAACTTTGATACCCTCGCCGTGAAAGTTTATCAATATGCCTCCGATGAGCGTTTAGTGGAAGCTTCCGTGCCTGCCCTGACCATTATTGGCGTGGGTTTGATTCCCGTAACTTTCCTCAGTTGGCGCATTGCCCATGCCCGTGATGAACAGTAGTTCGTGAACGATTTCCACATAATTCTGAAGCAATCTTAGAGAAACAATAAGGGGCGATCGCCGATCCGCCCAAAATACTCAATAATGGGGTATCAAGATTCGACAGCACAATGAAACAAAAATTTGGCTTTCTAGGCAGCATCGAGATTAGGGAATACGCATCCCAGAAATTATCTATTACCTACCGACCAATTATTCTCTGGTTATTGTTAGGGATGATGCTGTTGGGCGTAGGCACAGCTTATATTTGGGCTGTGATCAAGTTTCCTGATTTCCGTTTATTTACTTCGACCTCTTCCCTGGGTGGATCTTTTTTGTGTTTAAATGTGCTCCATCATCTTGGCTCGATCATCGAGTTAGAATTTAATCTCGCCAATGGTAAATTCAGATTTCGCAAAAGACTATTTGCCTCGACTTCTTCCCATGAATTAAAACTACGTGAATTTGTCAGGGTTGAAGGCAATCGAGAAAATCCTTTAAGTCCAGTTTTATGTCTACTTTTCATCAACAATAGTCCGATTTATGTGCGTCTATTCTTAACAAAAATGCAAGATAAAATTGTTGAG
>JBIKYI010000563.1:0-2630 GCA_044355355.1 Limnothrix sp.
AGTCTTCCGCGAAGTGATCAAACAGGGCGCAACCCGACTGATCATCGCCCACAACCACCCCTCCGGCAACGTCGAACCCAGCCCCGAAGACCACCAACTCACCGAACGACTCCTCCAATCCGCCCAAATCCTCGGCATTCCCCTCCTCGATCACATCATCCTGGGGCGAGATAACTTCAGCAGTATGCGCCAAAAAACAGTCCTTTGGGATTGCTATCCCCAACCAGAATAACCCCTCTTACCCATACAAAAAAACGCTATTGTTGGCTTAATGACACAAAAATAAGCCAGTAATCAGTCAGTAAATCTACATTAATTAGCCAACCTTAGATCCCCAAGAGAGAAACTCGGCGATCGCCTTTTTGCCAACATAAAATACAACTAAACCAAACAATAAAAAATAGTCAAAATGTCCAGCGATCCCCGTAAAAATTGACAATATTGCCGATTTTAAACAAAGATGCAAATTAAGAAATGTCATCTTTCGCTGGCAAAAAAATACCGTTTAAACAATAACAAAGTCACGATAATTTGAAAAATTTTTGTAGCTATCGTTGACAATGTTTAAGAAAAACGACATTTAACAGCCTCTTTATCAACGAAACGAAAATACCACGCTACCTTAAAGAAAACCCTCTTCATTTGCAGATCCTCATCCATAAACAATATGACTAAACGAACATTTGGCGTAATCGGTCTTGCCGTGATGGGCGAAAACCTCGCCCTCAACGTTGAGCGCAACGGCTTTCCGATCGCCGTCTATAACCGCACTGCCAGCAAAACAGAAGAGTTTATGGCAACCCGCGCTGTCGGCAAAGACGTCAAAGCAGCCTACAGCCTAGAAGAATTTGTCCAGATCCTCGAACGTCCCCGCAAAATCCTCGTCATGGTCAAAGCGGGCGCACCCGTTGATTATGTCATCGAAGAATTGAAACCCCTCCTCGAAGAAGGCGACATGATCATCGACGGTGGTAACTCCCTCTACGAAGACACCGAACGCCGCACCAAAGACCTCGAATCCACTGGCTTAGGCTTTGTCGGCATGGGGGTCAGCGGTGGCGAAGAAGGCGCACTCAATGGCCCCAGTTTGATGCCCGGTGGTACAGAAGCCGCCTATCGCGAACTCGAACCCATCCTCACCAAAATTGCGGCGCAAGTGGATGATGGTCCCTGCGTCACCTTCATTGGGCCAGGTGGTGCGGGTCACTACGTCAAAATGGTACACAACGGCATCGAGTACGGCGATATGCAGCTTATTGCCGAAGCCTATGATCTCCTTTCCACGGCGGGGTTAAGCCATACAGAACTCCATGAAGTTTTTAGCGAGTGGAACAAGACGGAAGAACTGGATTCCTTCCTGATTGAAATTACAGCGGATATTTTCAAAAAAATTGATGACGAAACCAAGCAGCCCCTGGTTGAACTGATCGTCGATTGTGCCGGACAAAAGGGTACAGGACGTTGGACAGTGGTTAGCTCCCTGGAGTTGGGTGTACCCATTCCGACGATGTATGCAGCGGTCAATGCAAGGGTAATCTCTTCCTATAAAGATGAGCGGATTGCAGCTTCCAAGGAATTACCTGGCCCAACAGCGACTTTTACAGGTGATATCAAGACCTTTATCAATCAAGTGCGTGATGCCCTGTACTGCTCGAAGATGTGTTCCTATGCCCAGGGCATGGCTCTGTTGGCGAAGGCTTCTGATGAGTATGGCTACAATCTGGATCTGGGCGAAACAGCGCGGATTTGGAAGGGTGGCTGTATTATTCGGGCGGGCTTCCTCAATAAGATTAAAGCGGCTTATGTCGAGAATCCCAATTTGGCAAATTTGCTCTTGGCTCCTGAGTTTAAGCAGTCAATTCTCGATCGCCAAGCGGCATGGCGGACTGTGCTTGTCACGGCGAATCAGTTGGGTATTGCGGTTCCTGCGTTTAGTTCGTCCTTGGACTACTTCGATAGCTACCGTCGCGATCGCCTACCCCAGAACCTGACCCAGGCTCAACGGGACTATTTTGGCGCACATACCTATGAGCGGACAGATAAGCCCAAGGGTGAATTCTTCCACACAGAATGGGCTGAATAAACAGTGATCAGTGAACAGTTGCCAGTGAATAGATATTGGTTGTGCTGATTGTTTAAATCTTTATCTTTATTGCCCTTCTATCCTGTGTGGTGGAAGGGTTTTTATTGAAAGTAATGATATAAATTGGCGATCGCCACATCATCGAATTTATTAACTATCTTTTTTCCTACTTCGCTTTTTCTTTTCGACTTTGAACAGTGGCGCACTTAGGGCTTCATAAAGACTAAACAAATATTCAATGCGATTTAGTTCACTAACAAAGGGCTGGGGACGATAGCAAAGGTCTACGGCTTTATCTAGGGATTGATGTGCCTTTACCAAGTCGGGCGGCATGGTGAGAGGATCGTAAAGATCGGCGAGACTGCTATCGGGATATTTTGCTCTGGTATCTAATACTTTTTGCGCGGCCGTTTCCACTTTTTGCTTTTGTTTGTCGCTGACGTTTTCAGGGAATGGATAATTGTTGTAAACGATTGTACTTGAGTAACTATAACGACTTTCTAATCTTCCACAAACATACTTCATCCATGTCATGTGCATTTCAGAT
>JBIKYI010000564.1:0-2628 GCA_044355355.1 Limnothrix sp.
GCGAGGCTTTGTTGGAAAATGCACCGGATCGAGAGGATGATTTTTTCCGTGTGCCGCAAATTATGGGTGACAGCGAATAGGTTAACGACCGTCTCGTTTGTTCAAGATTCATCACAATTAATTCCTTGGAATCTGGGCGATCGCCTATGATGCCAGGGAATTTTTGAGATCAGGGCGATCGCCTATCTACCAGCTATGACGACCAGAACAGAACCCTTACCCTTCGATGGCAAACCCGTTTTTGTGAGCCAAAACAGTAAATGGCGGGAAGCCATCCTCAAGGGTTATGGCTATAGCAGTGTGACAGGCTATCAATATACCGTCGCCTACAAAGATGATGCCTCCATCGAAAAGGGCGTTTTGTCCGCCAGAATTAAGACCTTCACCGAAGCCCTAGCGGAAGGCATTATTCAGAATGTCTATGACCTGAAGGAACCAGCGGCGATCGCCCAGATGGTAGATGCCCATAACCAATGGCGAGCCAAATATGGTGTCACAGAAACGGTCACCTGGGATGAAACCATCGCTAAATATGCCCAGGAATGGGCGGACTACCTCAGCGCCAATAATCTCCGCCAACACCGCAGCAATCCCCCCTACGGCGAAAATATTGCCTATGCTTCAGGCAAAATGATGTCCTCAGCAGAGGTAGTGGCACTCTGGGGCAACGAAGTGAATGATTATAACTACGCCACGAATACCTGTGCAGACGGCAAAGTTTGTGGTCACTACACCCAAGTCGTCTGGCGCGATTCCCGTAAAATCGGTTGTGGCATGGCACGGACTGCCGATGGCAAAGAAGTTTGGGTCTGTAACTACGATCCTAAGGGGAATTGGGTCGGTCAAAAGCCTTACTAAAAGTCGATGTTTGGTGAATAAAAAGGCGATCGCCAAGCTGGGCGAAAAAGATGGGCTAAATTAAAACTAGAGATCTTTCTGGGAATCTTAACTGAGACAGCTTTGCCCCACTGGGAATTTGGGAGGAGATATCATGCCGGAACAAGGTCAAACAGAGAACGGCGATCGCCTCGAAGGTCTAGACTTTCTGCGGGAAGCCCTCTTAGGGGAACAACTCCAAGAACCAATCCAGGACTATCAAGCGAAAATCAACAACCTCGAAGAACAGATCAATTGGGTGCGTGACGAAATGCGTGCCCAAGGTAACCAAGTTCAACATGTCCTGGATCAGAAAATTAACGAAGTTCTCCAGATGATCCAAATGAGTCAGTTTAGTGCCACACAGCCCCCGGTCACTCCCCCCTCCATTCCCCAACAAACCGAACCACAGCCCCAGGAGTCAACGCCCCCAGTTCCGCCCGTTGTACCACAGAACTCGACACTACCAACACCCGTAACCATTCCCATTGCCAGAGAAATTCCCAGGGAAGATTCCCCTAAACCTACGACGAATAATGAAGTTATCCCCTCACCAGAAGCAACTGTCGAGATCCCAACCCCGCCTATGACGGATTTGAATTTAGACGATTTTTCCCAACAAATTAATGCCATTTTAGGCGGCTCCTCCTCGCCTACTGTACCTCCTCCAGCTCCTGTTGCTGCCCCCTCTCCCCCAGCCTCTCAAACGCCAACACCACAGGTGCAAGCTGTTCCCCCTGTCTCTCCACCACCAGCCCCACACCCCCCTGTGATTGCGGTGGATGAGATGAACCAACGTCAAAATCTGCGGAACTTTCTGGCGGAGGAAGAGGTGATGCAACTCCGGCAAACCAACGATGAGCTAGATGCCAAGTTGCGCCAGGTGGATGACTGTTTAGCGACTTCGCCGCAACCGATGCATGATCTGTTGCCCCTGATGACGGAGTTGGTACAACTCAAGGTTCAGGAGGTGAAGTCTGTGCAATCTGCGCCTTCTGTGGCTCCTGTTGAGCAGGCAACTGTATCGTCTACTCCCCAGGTTGCTCATCCCAAGGTGAAAGAGCCTAAAACTCCGGTGCTTGGTCGTGGGGCAAAGAAGCTGATTTTTGCCTTTGTGCTGTTTTTGTTGCTGATTCCGTTGGGGTTCTATGGCTATTGGCTCTGGCGAGCGTTTGTGCTGGAACGGGATGTGGCGATCGCCCTGGATGCAACCCCCGAACTGTCCCTATACCGTCTGGATCCTGAAGTGAAGGGGAATACTCTCTATCTCACCGGAAAATTGCCGAGCCAATCCCTGAGTGATCGCGCCGCTGATGTTGCCCAGGGGACTGTCCCGACCTTGGCGCTAGAAAACCATATTGTGGTGGTCGAAGCGCTACTCGATCCCGCCCAAAAGCAAACGGAAATCGATAAAGTGCTCAATCCTTTGAACGGGATTAACGGTATTCAAATCAAATCAGAACTGGCGGGCGATCGCCTCACCCTCAAGGGCACAGTGCTCAGACAAGACGATATCGATGTCATCATTGCCGCCGTCGAAAACATTAGCGGCATCAGCCAAGTGATCAACAAGATCCAAGTGGAAGCCCAACCTATCAGTATCCAACTTTATTTCGACCAAAATTCCGCCGCAATTAAACCCGACGACCTGACCAACAAACTCGAACGCGTTAAAACATTCCTCCAACAGCATCCTGACCTAAATCTGCGCATCACAGGCTACCAACACCCCAGCGAATCCGCCAGCGATGT
>JBIKYI010000054.1:0-9847 GCA_044355355.1 Limnothrix sp.
ATCGCCGGGTTAGCGGATCTCGATGAGATTACCTCTACCATTACCGACGGCAATTCCACCACGGTGATCAATTTCGAGTTGGGGACAGACACTGACCAGGCAGCGAATGATGTGCGCAATGCGATCGCCGAAATTCGTTCCTCCCTCCCCCAGGACATTAACGATCCGATTGTGCGCAAACTAGAGTTCGCCGGGGGATCCGTGATGATCTATTCCCTGTCGTCCGATCAGCGCAGCGTGGAAGAACTGAGCGACCTCATTGACCGCAAAATTACCAGGGAATTGATCAATGTGGAAGGAGTGGGCAGCATTGAGCGTTTGGGGGGTTTAGATCGGGAAATTCGCGTCGATCTTGACCCGCAATTGTTACAAGGCTTAGGCATTACGGCGACCCAGGTGAATGCCCAGATTGCCAGTTTTAACCGCAACCGTCCAGGGGGTAGAGTCGAACTCGGCGGCAATGAACAGAACGTGCGTACCCTCGGCAGTGCCAAAAATATTCAAGAATTACAGCAATATCCCATCACCCTCCCCAATGGCGATACCGTTGCCCTGGAAAATTTGGGGAAAGTAGAAGATAGTTTCAGAGAAGCCCGTGTCGCCGCAACTTTGGATAATAATCCCGTGGTGGCATTCTCCGTGTTGCGCAGTCCCGGCAGTACCGTCGTCGGTGTGGACAAAGGCATCAGAAAGGCGATCGCCACCCTAGAGGAAACCTTGCCAGATGACCTCAAATTTGATCTGATTTTTACCCGTGCCACCGAAATCCAAGCATCCTATGAAGGCACAATTTCCGCACTATGGGCGGGCTGTATTTTAACCGTGATTACCGTCGGCTTTTTCCTGAAAGATTGGCGGGCGACCCTGATTACAGCGGCGGCATTACCCCTGTCCATCGTGCCGACTTTCTGGGTGATGCAAG
The DNA here is from genome assembly GCA_044355355.1 of Limnothrix sp. Classification (GTDB taxonomy): domain Bacteria; phylum Cyanobacteriota; class Cyanobacteriia; order Cyanobacteriales; family MRBY01; genus MRBY01. The sequence goes on from JBIKYI010000054.1 coordinate 923, forward strand.
CCCTTGACTATACCCTGAACGGCATGACCCTGCTGGCGTTGGCATTGGCGATCGGGAACCTAGTCGATGACGCGATCTGCATGATCGAAAACATTGACCAACATTTACAGATGGGCAAAAAACCTTTCCAGGCAGCCATTGACGGCGCGAGGGAAATCGGTTTAGCCGTCGTCGCCACCACTGCAACCATTGTGGCTGTGTTTTTACCTGTGGCATTTATGGGGGGTGTCCCAGGGCAATTTTTCCAACCCTTTGGCGTAACCGTTGCGGTCTCGACCATGTTTTCCACCCTCGTGGCGACCACCATGACCCCAATGTTAAGCGCCTATCTCCTCAAGTCCAAGCTGGATTCCTTCAATAGTGCCAAGCAACCGGGAACCTACCGTCGGGCATTGAACTGGGCGTTAAGCCATCGCATCACCACATTGCTGGCGGTGCTCGTCTTTTTTATCGGTAGCTTGCAACTGGTTCCCTTTATTCCCAAGGGTTTGTTTAGTAGTGGGGATACGGGCATTAGTACGGTGAGTTTCGATCTGCCACCCGGTTCCACCCTCGCCGATAGTGAACAGGTGATGCAATATGTGGGCGATCGCCTGCTCAAAAATCCAGCGGTCAAGAGTGTGTTAGCCACGGCAAAAGAAGTCAATAGCGGCATCATTTATGTCAACCTGATTCCCAAGGAAGAACGGGTCTCCCAACAGGAATTTGAAGAGACGATGCGTACAGAATTCCGCAAAATTCCAGGGGCAAGGGTAGCCTTCCGCAGTAGTGGTGGGGGCGGCAGCAGTAAGAATTTGTCCATTGTGCTGAAAAGTGAGGATGCCCAGGTACTGCTCGAAACGGCGCAAACCCTGGAAAAGCAGATGGCAACTATTCCAGGTTTGGTGGAAATTTCCTCCAGTGCCAGCCTCGTTAAGCCAGAGTTAATTATCAAGCCGGATCCCCAACGGGCAGCGGATCTGGGGGTTTCAGTTGATGCTATTTCCCGGACGGCTTCCCTGGCATTAATCGGGGATAACGAGTTTAATTTGCCGAAGTTTAATTTGAGCGATCGCCAAATTCCGATCCGTGTCCAACTGGATCCAGAGCAACGGCAAAATATCGAAATCCTCAAAAATCTACAAGTCCCCGGTCGTAACGGACAACTCGTGCCCCTCGCCGCCGTCGCCGAATTGCGCTTGGGCAGTGGTTCCGCCGAGATTAATCGCTTTAACCGTTTCCGTCAGGTGGAAGTGGGGGCAAATCTCCAGGGGACATCTTTGGGTTCCGCCTTTACCGCTGCCCAAGCCTTACCTGTGATGAATCCCCTACCTGCCGCTGTGAGCCTCGAACCCGCTGGAGATGCGGAAATTATGCGGGATATTTTCAGTCGTTTCTTGACGGCATTGGGGGCAGCCATTCTCTGTATCTATGGCATTTTGGTGCTGCTCTACAATAATTTTCTCTATCCCTTCGGTATCCTTGCCGCTCTGCCCCTGTCCATTGGTGGCGCATTGTTGGGCTTACTGGTCACCCAGAAGGAATTGGGTTTGTTTGCGCTGATTGGGATTGTGTTGTTGATGGGTTTGGTGACGAAAAATGCGATCCTCTTGGTCGATTTCACCCTTGCCAGCACCAGGGAGGGTAATAATCTGCGGCAATCCTTGATCAATGCTGGGATTTCGCGTCTCCGTCCGATTTTGATGACTTCCCTGTCCACCATTGCGGGAATGATGCCCATTGCCCTCGAACTCGGTGCGGATGGGGCAACCCGGAGTCCCATGGCGATCGCCGTGATTGGTGGCTTTAGTACCTCAACCTTGCTGACTTTGATCGTTGTGCCAGTGATTTTTTCCTATATCTATCGCTTTACCCAATGGCTACTAAAACCCTTCCAGACAAACAACCCGACTAGTCGTCAACCAAAACCTCTGCCAGAAACCTCTATGAAACCTTAGATCCTGCCCACACGCTGGATTAATTCTTGGGCGATCGCCCCAGGGGACAACACATTCACAGCGGCTTCCATTTCCACTGCCGCCTTGGGCATCCCGTACACCACACAACTCGCCTGATCCTGAGCAATGGTATGCCACTTCGATTGCCGTAGGGATTTCATGCCGATCGCCCCATCCCGTCCCATGCCCGTCAGGAGAACCGCAATGCCTTGGTGCGGCCAGTGGTCAGCCACGCTCTGGAAAAAGACATTCACCGAGGGGCGATTGGGTTCGGTGGCGGGTTCATGGGTATAGCGCAGGGTTAAATTGGGACGCAAAATGAGGTGATCATTCGTGCCAGCACAGAGTACCTTACCCAGGGTCGGCACATCCCCCGTTCTGGCTAATTCCACCGATAGGGCACAGGAACGATCCAACCATTCCGCCAAGCCTGCGGCGAATTGCTGATCGATATGCTGCACCACCATCACAGCGGCGTTAAGGTTCTGGGGCAGTTGCGAGAGGATGTTCTGGAGGGCATTGGGTCCCCCGGTGGATGCGCCGATCACCACAAGATTGGGCAGGGGATGATTGCTGGGGAGGGTTTTAAAAATGCTGTTAGGAGTTGAGGCGGTAACTTCTGTGGGGCGATCGCCTGTTTTGAGTGACCCATTGGGGCTATGGGGTGGGTGAGGAACATGTAACTTTTCCAGAATCTTGATCTTATGTAATAAACTTTCGTAACCGTCGGGGGCTGCCATGATTGGGGTTTTGACCACATCGAGTGCCCCGTGACCCATTGCCTCAAAAACTTGGGACGCATTCATCGTGATGGTGGCAGTGACGATCAAAATCTGGCAGGGGAAGCGTTGCATAATCACCTTGGTCGCCTCCACCCCGTTCACCTTGGGCATGTGGATATCCATCAGGATCAAGTCCGGTCGCTCTTGCTCACAGAGGGCGATCGCCTCCTGACCATCATGGGCAACCCAGAGAATTTGATAATCCGGGCTACTCTGGACAGCGCGTCTTAAAGCCTCAATGGCGATCGCCGTATCATTTACAATCGCAATTTTTAACATGTTCTTACTCTTCAGTAACCCCTAAGCAACCCCGATTAAATCTACCACCGCATTGATCAAACTATTATCGTGGAAACTGCTTTTCGTCAGATAATAATCCGCCCCGGCATCAAGTCCCGCCAATTGATCCTCCTCGCGATCTTTGTAGGAAACGATAATGATCGGAATCGTCTTAAGTTGGGGCTGACTTTTCAGGTGTTGCACTAACTCGATGCCATTCATCCGGGGCATATCAATGTCCGTGATAATCAGGTCATAGTCGCCAGACCGGGCGGAATTCCAACCTTCCATGCCGTTGACTGCCACATCGACGTGATACCCCTGGTTTTGCAATAATTTCCGCTCCATCTCCCGCACGGTAATGGAATCATCCACCACGAGGACACGTTTGGTCTTTGTTTCGACGGCGTTGCTAATGCTGTTTTGGAGCCGTTCAACGTCGCCCCCGGTTACTAGCTTGTCGATGGTACGCACGAGATCCGCCACATCCACAATGAGGATCGGTTGACCATTTTCGGCGATCGCCGCCGCACTGACATCCTGCACTTTCCCCAGACGCATATCCAGGGGACGCACCACCAAATCCCGTTCCCCCAGGAACCGTTCCACAATCACCGCATAACGATGGGTATGGTCACTGAGGAGGATCACCGGGAGTTCTTCTTTAAAGTCCTGGGGTGAAGCAGGTAGTTCGAGAATTTGCAGGGCATGGACGAGGCTAATATTCTCACCATCCACGGTGATGTAGGGCTGATTTTCTGTGGTGGCGATCGCCTTCGCTTGCACCATCAATACCCGGTCAATCCGATTGAGATTAAAGGCATAGGGTTCGCCGCCAATCTCTACCAACAGCGCCCGAATCACCGATAAAGTCAGGGGTAACTGAAAATGGAACGCCGTTCCTTTCCCCAGTTCCGTCTGGACTCGCAACAGTCCCCCCACATCCTGCACCATGGTCTTCGCAATGTCCAAACCCACGCCCCGTCCAGAAATTTCTGTGACCTGTTCCGCCGTGGAAAAACCCGGTAGAAAGAGAAATTCTAGGAGTTCCGCTTCACTCAACTGGGCTGTCATCTCTGGGGTGGCAAGGCGTTTTTGGATAATTTTTTGCTGGAGTGCCTTGGAGTCGATGCCCCTGCCGTCATCTTCTAGGGTAATGGTCAGCATTCCCGCTTGGTGTTTGGCTTCGAGACGAATGAGTCCCGTTTCTGGCTTGCCTATGGCGATGCGGGTGGCGGGATCTTCAATGCCATGGGAGACGGCATTGCGCAGCATATGGGTCAGGGGGGTTTCTAGTCGTTCCAGGATATCCCGGTCTACCTTGATGGAGAGTCCGACGATTTCCAGTTGTACTTTTTTACCGAGTTCTTTGCCGAGATCGCGTACCATCCGGGGGAAAGCCTGGATCCCATCGGCGAAGGGACGCATATGGCTGGCGATCACTTCACGGTAGAGGTTTTCGGAGAGTTGATCGAAGCGGCGGGAAAATTGTTCTAATTCGCTCAGGCGATCGCTGAGGAGGGCATAGGAATCGAGGGAGATTTTTCTCGCCTTGGCAAGTTCTGGCAGGGCGGGGGAATCGAGGGGGAGTTCCTGTTGCAGTTGATCGAGGTGACGAATCAGGTTTTGTTGTTGACGACGGAGGTGGAGGGTGGAATCACCAAATCTCTGGAGCCAATGGGATTCGACAATGGATTCCCCAGCCAGTGCCATGATCTGATTGAGGTTCTCGGTGCTGACACGGATGGCTCGGTTAACCTGGACTTCCTCCTGGGGTTTGGGGTTATCTGGGGAAACTGGAGCTTGGGTCGTGGGTAGCGGTGCTGGTCTAGGGGTAATGGTTTGGGGCGGTTCGGCGGCGGGAATTTGGTTGGGGATTTGCTGAGGAATGCGACTAGGGGCTGGGGTTTGGGGGCGATCGCCCGTGCTGCGATCCTCCGCTTTAGTGATGGTACTCATTTGTGCAATGAGGTGATCAATCGCCTCGGTTTGGGTCGCCAACCATGGGGTGAGGTCATTACTGGCAATTTGTTGCAAACTGGTAAACCAATCCACCGCCGTAAACAAAATGTCAATGTGGCGATCGCCGAGGGAGATATCTCCCTTTTGCGCTGCCACAAAACAATCCTCTAAACAATGGGCAACCCGAACAATTTCATCTAAATCAAGAATCCGCGCTGCCCCCTTCACCGAGTGAGCCGCCCGCATCAACACCTCTAACAAGGGCTGAATTTCCGCTAGGGGAGCACCCAAACTACTTTCCAAGAGCAACAGATTTTCATTAAATAAAGTCGCCTGGGTTGCCACCTCCAGATGAAACAATTCCAACATCGATAGATTGCTAAAATCCGTCTCCTGGGGCGCTGGTGTGATATTCATTGGCACATTGGCTGGAAGATCTGTCTGCTCATTACTCTGTACATCTTCCTTTACCTTGTCTTGCCCATTCGTCTGGGCAGAATGCGTCGGCGATGGAGCGGGTGTCGTGGCAGTGGTTGCTGACTGCATTAACCCCAGGATTTCATTCAACAAAGTTTGAATTGCCGTTGTTTGGGTATCGAGCCAAGTCGGTACAGTATCCGCCGGAATCTGCTGCAAACTGGTAAACCAATCCACAATGCCAAACAGGACATCCAAGTGGCGATCGCCCACCCGTAGTTCCCCCCGTTGCATGGCGACAAAACAATCCTCAAGGCGATGGGCAACCGTTGCCACCCCATCCAAACCCACAATCTTTGCCGCTCCCTTCAGGGAATGGGCAGCCCGCATCAGCACCTCCAGAAAGGGCTGGAGATCATCAAGGGGCGCATCTAAACGCCGTTCCAACGCCAATAAATTCTCATTGAACAACGCAACCTGTTCCCCCAACTCCATGGAGAACAAATCCAGCATGGAATATTCACTGAAATTCTCTTCAACCATTAGATATGCTGCCTCAACGCGTCAAAAATGCTATTTGCATCCAGGAAATTCACATCACGATCCTGCCACCGCAGAATAATTTGCGTGAAATGCTCCAAGGTCTTACTGCTCAAACTCGGTAGATTACTCTGATCCTCGGTCGTAAACCGTAAAATCCCCAAGAAATCATTCACCTCAAACGCCCAAATTTCCTCCTTACGTGCCATCACCACCATGCGTTGCTGTCGATCCTGGTGCTCCTGGGCATTAAACTGGAGATGTAATAATTCCTCTAAAGCCGCACAGAGTAACAGTTTGCCCTTCACATTAACCAACCCCCGCAACAGGCGATCGCTACGGTGGGGAATATGATGCACCGCACTAGGAGCCAAAACCACCTGCAAAATATTAGCGGGCAAACCCAGCAACTCCTCCCCCAACCGAAAAACCCCCACCAACAGTGTTTGTTCCTGCGCCTGACTCAGGGGCGGTTTCGCCAACCGAATCCGCCATTCCTCCAGATAGCCCTCCGGCGCAGCCCGATTGAACAGAGTCTGTCCCAACTCACTATAAACCTTACAATTATAGCAATGGGTTATAGTTGCCAACTCCGGACAACTATGATCCCCTGCTACCCCAATTTCCTTCCAGCAATTTTGCATTGTTCAATCGGTATGAGCCGCTAAAAATCAAAATCCAAATATTTAGAAATATGTCTAGACAGATGTCACCCAGATCAAAAGCTTTTGAATTAGTCTGACTAAGGTATGTCCGACTAAGGTATTTTTACTAGGTCGTAACTACTTTCATTCTAAAGAAAGACAATCCCCCATTAAAAATATCTTGACAATTCTATGAATTCCCCTTGATGTCCCTTAAGCAATGATTGGTAATTAGCTTCGTTCTCTCGCTTGATCATCTGCTTTTACCTTTTACCGTTTTTTCCCAGTTTGCTGACTAGTTTACTGAATCTTTGAGATTTGCAACTATATCACCAGATTCTAGAGTGACAACCTCTAAAACTGAGTAGAATGAGGTAAACACGACCATTTATGTCACGTTAGTCATTTGGGATCAGGCAGTCTACATTTCCACTTTTGTTTATTGTTTTTTTAAATTTTATTAAGCTTTTTGCTCTTTTTTAAAGTCGTTCCGGATCTTTCTGGATAACCCATCTAAGATAATTGGGATTTACGTCTCTTTAGATTTTTGTTTGCTTATCTCGGCGATCGATTAGTTAAAATATTCAAAGTTAATTAATCTATCATTAATCAAAAGGTTAAGCAAAAACAATGACCATAAGAGAACTCATTGATGATGGTTTCAAGATTTTTTCTAGCATAGACAATGGTAGATCATTATGAAGATATTTGACAAACTTTCAGCTCGTATTTTATTTGGTTACTCGATCCCACTTTTGAGCTTATTAATCTTGAGTGTTCTTGTCTACGCAGGGGCCAGGAAAGTTTCTCTCCTTAACACTGAGGCGAGCAATCGAGAGCACTTAATCCGTGATATTAATGCGATCGCCTATGGGGGAACTGGTCTGGCAAGCGATGCGACCCACTACGTCTATTTTCCAGAAACAACGCTCTATTTATCTGAATATCAAGAAAACCATGAGAATGTACTCAAGGCGATCGAGATGGCGAAGGAATCAGTAAAATTTGTGACCCCAGAAGAAGCTGCCCTTGTGGAGGAATTAATTTCACAAACAACCAAAATGCAGACAGCCTATGAAGAAGCGATTCAATCCTTCCTTTCAGGCGATATAAAGGCGGGTCAGCTTGGGGTTGGGACGGTTAGTTCTTCCGAGGTGGACAAAGCCAGGGATGAAAGTTTAGAATTTGCCACTATACAGTACAAAGGATTTACCGATGCGATTACTGATGCCCAACAACAATTAAGCTTGACAGTTTTTTGGGGAACAGTGATTGTCTTGGGTATTTCTTCTGTTTTTGCCCTGGTGCTCACCAAACGAATCCAGGAACAGATGGAAACAATTGTCAAGGTTGTTGAAAATAATGGGATTGCCATCACTTCTGCGACGACGGAAATTTCTTCCTCTGGTAAACAATTAGAAAGTAGCATTACAGAACAGTTAGCCGCAACAAATCAAGTGACTGTTTCAGCGAAAGAAATTGCCCGTACTTCGACTGATTTAGCCATCACGATGGAAAATGTAGCTGGTACTGTACAGTCAACAAATATGAGTGCTAATAGTAGCCAAGCGGATTTGGTAACGATGGAAGATACGATGAATCAGTTGGTGGATGCAACCTCTTCCATTTCGCAAAAGCTTGGTTTGATTAATGACAAAGCAAATAATATTAACAATGCCGTAATTACCATCACAAAGGTGGCTGATCAAACCAATCTGCTCTCTTTAAATGCTGCTATTGAAGCGGAAAAGGCAGGGGAATATGGGGTTGGTTTTTCTGTGGTTGCCCGTGAAATTCGTCGCCTTGCAGATCAGACGGCGATCGCCACCCTAGATATCGAAGCCATGGTGCGGGATATGCAATCGGCAGTGGTAAGCGGTGTTATGGAAATGGATCAGTTTGGACAAAGTGTGCAACAAAGTGTGGGCGACATTCGTAAAATTAGCGATAATATGCTCGAAATTATTGAACAAGTCCAAGGTCTCACGCCTCGTTTCTCTGCCGTCAATCAAGACATGAGCAATCAGTCCCAAGGAGCACAACAAATTCGGGAAGCAATGGAGCAACTCAGTCAAGTTTCTCAGCAAAATAGTAGCTCATTATCCGAGACGAATACTGCCCTCAATCAACTCCGAATTTCTTCCCAAGAATTAAGGGATGAAATTGAAAAATTAAAAGCAAGTATTTAAGAGATTCCTTGCACCAGCAAGGCAAACAACGTTCTTTGCTTGTGCGACTGCTCATAATCAATCCGCCAATTCAAATCTGAAGTGCAACAGGTTCTGATGATGACAGCAAGAATACTTCACTCGGAGTGCGATAGTCAAGCGATTTTCTTGGTCGATTATTAATTAAATCTACCAC
>JBIKYI010000565.1:0-2625 GCA_044355355.1 Limnothrix sp.
TCTGTCTGAGATGCTAAAATGGGTGTAACTCATAGGGATTTCTTATTGTTTTACTTAACATCAGAATATCCTTATGAGTCCCTCTTCAGAAAGACCCTAGCTGTTGCACTTCAAATTTGAATTGGCGGTATATTTATTAATCCACCTTGGAAGAACTCAAATGGAATGCTGATTTTTTTTAAAGCAATAGAAGAAATTAGTGGTTCTCTGTTTAAGAGGTAATTTACAAAGTAAATATGAAAGCAACTGAACAAGTGACGGTTTCAATTTTCTAGTGACAGCAGCTTGTTTTCAAAAACGAACGAGAAATTAGACTCAAACTTTTAGGGATTATTGTCGCACAACCGACGATAACCCCCAACTTTCATCTAATCCACCATGCCGCCACTCGCTTGACGAATATAAGCATGATCCGCCTCGTAGAGCTTGCTCATCTCAGGGTTTTGGGGCGGTAAACCAAGGATCGCCAAATCCGCCTCCACCATGATGGAAACTAGGGTCGGGAAATCGATGGTTGGTTCCCAGTTCAACTGCGTTCTGGCTTTCGTGGAATCACCAATTAAGAGATCCACCTCCGCAGGGCGCAGATAACGGGGATCAAACTCGACATAATCTTCCCAATTGCGATCGACATAACTGAATGCCAATTCAAGGAACTGTTTCACGGAATAGGTTTCACCTGTCGCTACGACATAATCATCGGGTTTGTCCTGTTGCAACATCAGCCACATAGCGCGGACATAATCCTTGGCATAGCCCCAATCCCGCTTAGAATCCAGGTTGCCAAGGTATAGTTTGTCCTGTTTACCCGCAAGAATTCTGGCGATCGCCCTAGTGATTTTCCTTGTCACAAAGGTTTCGCCACGGCGGGGACCTTCATGGTTAAAGAGAATGCCATTGCAAGCAAACAAATCATAGGATTCGCGATAATTCACCGTCTGCCAATAACCATAAACCTTGGCACAGGCATAGGGACTGCGGGGATAAAAAGGAGTCGTTTCCTTCTGGGGGACATCCTGCACTTTGCCGTACATTTCCGAGGATCCCGCCTGATAAAATCGCACTTCATCCCCAGTCCGCTGCTGGTAATCCCGAATCGCCTCCAGAATGCGCAATGTCCCCATACCAACGGAATCAACCGTATATTCAGGTGAATCAAAACTCACCCGCACGTGGGACTGAGCGCCGAGGTTATATACTTCATGGGGCTGAATTTGTTCGAGGAGACGACCTAAACCCGTGGCATCGGTGAGATCGCCATAGTGGAGAAATAATCTTGCTTCCGGATCGTGGGAATCCCGGTAGAGGTGGTCAATGCGGTCGGTGTTAAAGGTGGAAGTCCGCCGGATAATGCCATGGACTTCATAGCCTTGTTCTAATAATAATTCGCTGAGGTAGGAACCATCTTGTCCGGTAATGCCTGTGAGCAGAGCTTTTTTAATAGCCATGTAAACTTAGAACTTTAATACTTGGTGTCTATAGATGGCGATGGGGAGGAGCAGGATCTGGCATGATGCCAAGCCTCACATCGTTCCTTTAAACAGCCCTTGGGGGCGCACAAATAGTAAAGCAACCATAATGAGTAACGCTACACCTAGTTTATAGTCTGGCCCCAAAAATGACACACTTACTTCCTGGGCAATACCAATAACAAAGGCTCCGGCGATCGCCCCATAGGGATTACCAATGCCCCCCAGAATCACCGAGGCAAACATCGGCAGGATCAAAAACCAACCCATATTCGGGCGTACCGTGGTGATCAGACCGTACATACTCCCGGCGATCGCCGTTAATGCCCCCGTAATCACCCAAGTCCAGAGGACAACCCGTTCCACATCCACCCCAGACACCCGCGCCAACTCCAGATTATCCGCCACAGCCCGCATTGCCTTACCAATCTTGCTATTTTGCAGAATAAAGTGCAGCCCTAGGATCACCAACAGCGTCATCACCATCACCACCACCCGGTAGAACGCAATTCGCACCTCCCCAAGACTAGCGGGTAAGCCCAACAATTCCGTGAGATTAATCGCCCGTGCCACAGGCAAATCATATTGCTGATTACCACTGCCCCAGATGAACAGCACTAAACTGCGAATAAATAGCGCCAAACCAATGGAGATAATGATTAACGTTGTCGAAGTTGCTCGCTTATCCCGCATCGGTTGCCATAGAAGCTTTTCCGCTACCAGCATCCCGCCGATCGTACCGAATGCCCCGACGATCATCGATAGCCAAATATTTAACCCCAAAGAATTACAGAGCCAAGTGACATAAGCGCCGAGGGTCATATAGTCGCCATGGGCAAAATTTGACAGGCGCAGAATGCCATAGGTGAGGGTCAAACCCACTGCGGCAAGGGCAAGGATGCTGCCGACCGACAGACCATTTAAAACGAGTTGGATGGTATCCATAGAGTTGGAGCGTCATGATAGCGATGTCATTGAACAGACTACCCCGGTATGGGTCAACTATGGAAGTGATGGGGGTGTTACAATTTGAACCCATAAAATCCCGCTTTAAACGTCACCTTTTTAGCCATGCAAGAGTTTTTTGAAAATGTCGCCCGCTATCCCCGCTATATGATTGCGTTAATCCTGGGGATCTTTATCAGTGTTTTTGAAT